>JAYTOS010000428.1:0-1255 GCA_043747705.1 Bacteroidota bacterium | reverse complement strand
TTATTATTAAGGATACTCTTACGATCAATTTGGGAGTTTGTTAAATCTCTGGACATTTTCTGCTGTTAATTATTAAAGGTAAACACTTGTTTGTTCATTATGCTCTTTGATCCCAATGTGCTTTCAGCAGTTTGGCATGATCCGTTGAATTCAGCTTAATGTATTTCAGAAAGGCTTTCTCTGTCTTATGCCCGGTAATTGCCATAATGGTAAGCGTTGGTGTTCCGGCCAAAAATTCATTAGTTGCGAAACTTCTTCTGGCCGTGTGCGTGGTGAGCATTTCCCATTTCGCGAAACTGGTCTGCTTATTGGCTCCCTGTTTGGTGATGCTTTTTACAAACGTTTTCTTAAGGCCAGGAATCAATTTGCCCACATCCTTTAGATAATCATTAGTTTTCTGGTTGCTTAAGGGAGCGGGAAACGCACCGTTGTATTTTTCGAGCAGTCCAATGATGGATTTATGAACAGGGATAGTAACAGGGGCACCCGTTTTCATCTGGCTGATCTGAATATAACCACCACTAATGTTTTCGGGTGTGAGAATGGAATAATCGGAATAACGCAGGCCTGTATAACAGCCGACTAAAAAAAGGTCACGTACACGCTCCAGTTTTGGTTGATCGGATAGATCATGATTTTTCAGTTCGTCTAATTCCACCTGATTTAAATAAATGCTGTCGGATGCTTCGCGCAGAACAAGGAAACGTTTTGTTTTAAAAGAAGTGTTTGCCGTTAAATGCAGGTCTACTGCTTCATTTAAAATAAGTTTTAATATCTGTATGTCTTTGCCAACACTGTTGCTGGCAAGCTTCTTTTCCTTGATCAGGTATTCCGTATAAGCGTTGTAAAAAGTCAGATCTATATTATCAAATGTGATCTTAACAGCATATTGCTTCTGAAACGCTTTTAAATGACCGAGAGCAGTAACATACGTCTTGATTGTATTAGGGTTGATTACTTTACCGGTTTGCGGGTTTAACCTTGTGCCGGCTTGCGATTGATCAATGATCTTCTGAAAGAAATCAAAAAAACTGATTACTGGTTCTTTTTCAATTCTTTCGAGACGCTTATCAAGGGCATTCTTTAAAATAGGCAAAGAGGGCGGCACACCGTCGGCTTCGTTTGTCAGTTCCCAAAATGTTTTGTCTGCAACTTTCTTAAGAATATCAAGAAAGCGGTTAAGTTCCAGGTGGTTTTCAACTTTTGCAACCGGTTTGATTCGTTGTTTTTTCTTATCCCAGAAATCAGGATGGAT
>JAYTOS010000427.1:0-1233 GCA_043747705.1 Bacteroidota bacterium | reverse complement strand
TGCCGAATATCTTTCATTATCATCTCTATAGATAAGACATGGGCCGGTTTGTTGGGTGATAGAAGCAATTTCCTTAATGGGAACTTTTGAGCCACTTTGAGTAGGCACCAGTAGTTTGCCAATATCTTCTTTTGTTCTCCTGTATTCTTCTGGCAAACGTATCCTTATACCAAACACCCGAATGCCTTCATACAAGGTGGAAGCTGTTTGTCCGCCTATAGCCATTGCTATCACAGCATTTGCATCTGCTGTGGCTACACCATAAAGCGCCATTTTTTGCTGGTTAAGCATGATATCCAATTCGGGTTGGCCAATATTTTTTATCACCCCCAAATCGGTTATACCTTTCACTGTTTTCAAAATCCTGTAAACATCATTTGCTTTACTCTCCATGTAGTTCAGTGAATCGCCATACACTTTCACACAGATAGATCCCTTAACACCAGATACAGCTTCTTCCACATTGTCCATAATTGGTTGTGAAAAATTTAAATCTGCCCCGGGGATCACCGACAGTTTTTTATTCATCTGGTCTATCAATTCATCCTTAGTTATTTTGGGATTCCATTCCTCTTCCGGATGCAGCATTATAGAAAATTCATTGTTGTAAAATCCTGCAACGTCTGTTCCATCATCAGGCCTGCCAGTTTGAGATACCGCATATTTCACCTGAGGAAAAGACATTACCATTTGCCTTACCTGCTCACTTACTTCTACCGACTTATTGAGGGAAACACTATAAGGCATTTGTACCCTTAACCAAATAGACCCTTCGTTCAGTTCAGGTAAAAACTCCGTACCCAGGTATTTGAATGAATACAATCCTACTATCATTACAATGAATGATGAAACCAAAACAATTCTTTTGTATCTGAAGGCCATAATAAAACCACCCAGCATAATTTTGGTAAGGAAATGTAAGAAGGGGTTGTGCTTTTCATGCACATTTTTTTTGAGAAGGATACTGATTAATACAGGTACCAATGTAAGTGTTGTGATCAACGCACCTACTAAAGCAAAGCCAAGCGTAAATGCCAGTGGAGAAAACATTTTTCCTTCAACTTTTTGAAAAGCAAAAATGGGAAGTAAACCAGTGATGATAATTAACTTGGCAAAGAAGATAGCTCTGCCCAGCTGGGCACCACTATTTTTTATAATTTTTAATTTAGCCAATTTATTAAACCGGTCCATGCCTAGCTCAACTGCCTTATGGTCTAAAATCACAAACAAACC
>JAYTOS010000426.1:0-1619 GCA_043747705.1 Bacteroidota bacterium | reverse complement strand
CTGAGGATCACACAGGCCCTCAAAAACAGGCTGGCAGATCTGCGGCAGTAGTGGAACAGGAAAAAGCAAACATTCAATGCAGCCCACACTCCATTGACTTATATAACCAGCTATATAAGCCAAAACAATTGGCAGAAATACAGTTTTTAAAATGTAACCTGGTAGAAACATAAAACTGATCTTCACATCCATTAACCAAAGACCAGCCATCCCAAATGATTATCATGTTTTTATGTAAAAGGGTATCATTTGGAAAACAGTAATTCAATTCTATTCTGTATAAGTAGCGTGCCAATACATCAGTAATTGTATAATACTACTCCCTATCATTAGCCATAAAAGATAAATACACGTGTCACAGGTTTGTTTATTATCTTAATGATCGCTTGAATTAATAACTAACTATCTACAATGAGAAACACTATCCGCATCGCAAAAAATGTTATAGCACTGGCTTTTTTTTTCGCCTGCACTGAAATGCCGGCCCAATCAGCTTCTTCAGTAGATTCCTTACGAATATTTAAGGGAATGAACTGGCGTAATATCGGTCCCAACCGTGGTGGCCGTTCATTAGGTATTGCCGGCAGTGCCAAACGCAAACTGGAATATTATTTTGGTGCAGTAGGCGGTGGCTTATGGAAAACAACAGATGGCGGATTTAGCTGGTTACCGGTAACCGATGGCCAGATTACCAGTTCCTCTGTTGGGGCTGTGGCGGTTTCGGCATCGAATCCTGATATCGTTTATATCGGTACCGGTGAAACGGAACTTCGCGGTAATATTATGCAGGGTGATGGCGTATATAAGTCAACCGATGCCGGTAAAACATGGAAAAATACCGGACTCAAAAATACACAGTCCATCTCCCGGGTATGTATCCATCCAACCAATCCGGATATTGTATATGTATCCGCACTCGGTCATGCTTTTGGTGCCAACGAAGACCGTGGCGTTTTTAAAACAACCGATGGTGGTAAAAACTGGAAAAAGATATTGTATAAAGGTGACAAAGCCGGTGCTGAAGACCTGGTGATCGATGCGCAAAACCCAGAGACCATTTATGCTACCATCTGGCAGGTATACCGCACCCCTTATAAAATGTGGGCAGATACCGGCATATCTGCTTTGTATAAATCAACCAACGGAGGAGAAACCTGGACAGAACTCACCAAAAATCCAGGCATGCCCAAAGGACCTGTAGGAAAAATTGGTGTAACCGTTTCACCGGTCGATGCGAACCGTATTTGGGCTATCATCGAAGCCAATGATGGCGGCCTCTATCGTTCGGATGATGGCGGTAATCATTGGAAGATGGTGAACAACGAAAGAAAACTGCGGCAACGTGCATTTTATTATTCACGCATTGTGGCCGATCCCAAAAACAGAGATGGTATTTACGGACTCAATGTAAACTTTTATAAATCAACAGATGGCGGCGTAACCTTTCCTAAATCAATCAAAGTACCCCATGGCGATAACCATGATCTCTGGATCGATCCAACAGATCCTATGCGCCTCGCGGAAGCCAATGATGGCGGTGGTACCATATCCATTAATGGCGGACAATCATGGACGGATGAAGATTTTCCTACAGCTCAACTATACCATATTATTGCCAC
>JAYTOS010000425.1:0-8345 GCA_043747705.1 Bacteroidota bacterium | reverse complement strand
AAAGACAATGTACTGGTGGCACTTGTGAATCTATCGAAAAGCGAAACGGTTTCTTTTAATGGCATTAATTATGTTTTGCAGGAAGATATCCCTGCCAAGCATAAATTTTTTATGCAGGATATGCAGGCCGGTGATGAGATTATCATGTATGGAGTATTGGTTGGTAAAGCACAAAGCAGTATAGCAGCGGGCAGCAGGATGAGTACAGCCAACACCCACCATGCGGCAGAACCATATGCTTTTCGCCCTTACCAATATCACTGGCAACCCCCGGATGTTTCAAAATTCAAAAACAGAACATTTGATGGTTACTATAGAACAGATGGCCGGGTAGGAACAGCCAATTATTGGTTATTTATACCCACAGTTTTTTGCGAAAACCGAAACCTGGATGTTATCCGCGAAGCATTGCATACGCAGCTGGGATATGAAGTAACAGATAAGTACAAACAGAAAACGCAACTGCTGCTGGAGTTATATAAAAAAGGGGGCGATGTTAATACGGCCAACCTTGATATAAAAGAAGCTGCTATTCTTACCCAACGTGTATTTAAGAATGTAGACGGGATAAAATTTTTAAACCACCAGGGCGGTTGTGGCGGAACGAGGCAGGATGCAGCTATGCTTAGCAAACTACTCGCAGCTTATGCAGACCATCCCAATGTAGCAGGCGTAACCATTTTAAGTTTGGGATGCCAGAATCTGCAAACACAGAATTTACTGGATGATATCAAAAAACACAACCCTTCTTTTGATAAACCACTGTATGTGTTTGAACAGCAGCAATCACAAAGCGAGGAACAACTGATCACAGAATCTATCCGTAAAACCTTTGCAGGATTAATTGAGATCAATAAACTAAAAAGAGAGCCAGCCACACTTGATAAACTTTGTATCGGTGTGAAATGCGGCGGCAGTGATGGTTTCAGTGGCATCTCTGCAAACCCCGCCGTAGGTTATTGCTCCGACCTGCTCGTTGCATTGGGTGGTAAAGTTTTACTGGCAGAATTCCCTGAATTATGCGGAGCTGAACAACAGCTGATTGACAGGACCATTGATGAAGCTGCAGCTAAAAAATTCATTCACCTGATGCGCAGTTACAACCAGGCTGCAGAAAATGTAGGTTCGGGATTTGATATGAACCCATCTCCCGGCAATATAAAAGACGGTTTAATCACCGACGCTATTAAAAGTAACGGAGCAGCTAAAAAAGGAGGCAGTTCCCCTGTAGTAGATGTATTGGATTATACTGAACCCGCGGTAAAGCCGGGATTGAGCCTTGTTTGTACACCCGGTAATGATGTGGAAGCCACAACAGGTAAAGCTGCCAGCGGTGCCACACTTATTTTGTTTACAACAGGTTTGGGTACGCCAACAGGCAACCCGGTTTGTCCAACTATAAAGGTGGCCACCAATTCTGCATTGACAAAAAGAATGGGCGATATCATAGACATTAATACAGGCCCAATAATTGACGGCGAAAAAACCATTGAAGAAATGGGCGAAGAAATTCTGGAATATTGTATCAAAGCAGCCAGCGGTGAAATCATACCTAAAGCTGTTTTGTTAAATCAGGATGATTTTATCCCCTGGAAACGTGGAGTGAGCCTGTAATGTGAATGATGAGTCATTAATAAATTGATTGATTTCTTACACTTTTCCTCCTTCTTTGCGAAGCAGGGAGGGCCGGGATGAGTAAAATATTAAAGAGGATGCTATGAAAAAATTCTTAGATGAAAATTTTTTACTTAATAACAAAACAGCACAACTGCTATACCATACCTATGCAAAAAACATGCCTATTATAGATTACCATTGTCATTTATCCCCCCAGCTGATTGCCGAAGATCACCAGTTTCAAAACCTGTCGCAGGTTTGGCTGGCTGGCGATCATTATAAATGGCGTGCCATGCGAACCAATGGTGTAGATGAGAGTTATTGTACCGGCAATAAAACCGACCGTGAAAAATTTGAACAATGGGCGGCAACTGTTCCCTATACTTTGCGTAACCCTTTATACCACTGGACGCATTTAGAACTGCAACGCTATTTTGGTGTAACAGATATTTTGAATGCCGATAGTGCAACAAAAATATATGATACCTGTACAGCATTACTGCAAACAAAAGAATATTCTGTCAGAAACCTTTTGCGTAAAATGAATGTGGCACTTGTTTGCACCACCGATGACCCACTTGATTCATTGGAATATCATATCCAGCTAAAAAATGATGGCTTTGAAATTCCTATCCTGCCTGCATTCCGGCCAGACCAGGCAATGAACGTGAGCCATGCCGCGAATTTTAATGAATATGTAAAGAAGCTGGAAAAAATTACCGGTATCTCTGTTTCTTCTTTTGATGATTTCCTTTTTGCATTACAGAACAGGCACGATTTTTTTGCTTCTATCGGGTGCAAAGTTTCCGATCATGGATTAGAGGAAATATATGCCGACGATTTTACGGGCTCTGAAATTGATACCATTTTTAATAAAGTACATGCCGGCAAACACCTGAATGAAACAGAACAGCGTAAGTTCAAATCGGCCATGCTGATACATTTTGCAGAATGGGATTGGGAAAAAGGCTGGGTGCAGCAGTTTCACCTCGGCGCATTGCGCAACAATAATACAAGAATGTTACACGAACTGGGGCCGGATACAGGATGGGATTCCATAGGTGATTTTTCACAGGCAGGTTCATTGGCTGTATTCCTGAATAAATTAGACAGCGATAATAAACTTACTAAAACCATCATCTATAACCTGAACCCGGCCGATAATGAATTGATGGCCACCATGATTGGCAATTACAATGATGGATCGGTTGCGGGTAAAGTACAATTGGGTTCGGCCTGGTGGTTCCTGGATCAGAAAGATGGAATGGTAAAGCAGATCAATGCTTTATCAAATATGGGGTTATTAAGTAAGTTTGTGGGAATGTTAACCGATTCGCGCAGTTTTTTATCTTTTCCACGACATGAATATTTCCGAAGGATCTTGTGTAACCTGTTTGGTGAAGAAATAGAGAACGGCGAGTTGCCCAATGATATAGAATGGGTTGGTAAAGTAATCAGGGATATCTGTTTTTACAATGCGCATTCTTATTTCGGCTGGCAATCAAGAACTCCTTCAAATAATAAGCAGCACGATCGCGTAATGAAAACGTTTTCGTAATTAGGTATCCGGATTACTTCGGAAAAAGTAAGCTTTGTATAAAGAAACCGATTTGTGGGCGGCTTCTATTATTTTATTAATCTTAATAAGTCATGGCATTCAGAGAAGAATTAGAAAAAATATTTGTGCGGGAATCTGAGATACCTGAACAATTTTCATTGGCAAAAGAAATTCACCAGCGCGAGTATTTATGCAATGGTGAAATGAAATCCTGGGAGGGCACTGTTCATGAAGTGTATTCACCCATTTGTATCCGCACAGCTAACGGCTTGCAAAGAAAATTAATAGGTACTTACCCTGTATGTACAGAAAAAGAAGCATTTGAAGCCTTAGATGCAGCAGTGGCAGCTTATGATAACGGACGTGGCGAATGGCCCACTATGAGTGTGGCGGGCCGCATACAGTGTATTGAAAAATTCATCAGCAAAATGATGGAACAAAAAGACATTGTGGTAAAACTGATCATGTGGGAAATAGGTAAATCGCATGCCGATTCGGTAAAGGAATTCGACCGTACCGTTGAATATATCTACGCAACCATTGATGCATTAAAAGATGTTGACCGTGATTCTTCACGTTTCACCATTGAACAGGGCATTGTGGCACAGATACGCCGATCACCCTTGGGTGTGGTTTTGTGTATGGGGCCGTTCAATTATCCATTAAATGAAACTTTTACCACATTGATCCCTGCGATTATCATGGGAAATACTTTATTGTTTAAACCTCCTAAACACGGAACCCTCTTGCACTATCCGTTATTGAAAGCGTTTAAAGAGTGTTTTCCAAAAGGTGTGGTAAATACGATTTACGGCCGCGGAAATAAGATTGTTCCCGGATTAATGCAATCAGGAAAAATAAATGTGTTAACACTTATTGGTTCCAGTAAAGTGGCGAACGAATTAAAGAAACTGCATCCTAAAGTAAACCGCTTGCGCGCTATTTTAGGATTGGATGCAAAGAACGCAGCCATTGTTACCCAACATGCCGATATTAAACTGGCTGTTCAGGAAACGGTTCTGGGGAGTTTATCATTTAACGGACAGCGATGCACGGCATTGAAAATCGTATTGGTGCATAAAAGTATTGCCGATGAATTTATTCAGCAATTATCAGCCGAAGTAGCCAAATTAAAATACGGGATGCCATGGGAAAAGGGCGTATCATTAACACCACTGCCAGAACCAAATAAACCCGCTTACCTGAAAGAATGTATTGATGACGCCATTGCCAATGGTGCCAAAGTGATGAATGAAAACGGGGGCACCACCGTAGAATCATTTGTGTATCCCGCCATACTTTACCCGGTTAACAATAAAATGAAATTATACCGCGAAGAACAATTCGGTCCCTTAATACCTGTAGTGCCTTTTGATAACCTGGAAGAAACAATCGAATACCTCATTGAATCCCCACACGGCCAGCAGGTAAGTATATTTAGTAATGACGATAGAGAATTAGCTTCATTGATAGACCCCCTGGTGAACCAGGTAAGCCGTGTAAACATTAATTGCCAATGCCAAAGGGGACCGGATGTATTTCCGTTTACCGGAAGAAAAGATAGTGCGGAGGGAACTTTATCGGTGGTAGATGCTTTGCGTTCTTTCTCTATCAGGTCATTGGTGGCTGCGAAATTAACCGAGGCTAATAAGCAATTAATTAATGATATTGTGAGCGGGCACGAATCAAATTTCTTGAGTACCAAATTTATATTCTGATAAACGATGGCTATATTATTCAATCTTATCGGTAAGACTGCATTGGTTACGGGTTGTAACAAAGGTATTGGAAAAGCGATGGCTATCGGTTTGGCAGAAGCAGGTGCCAATATCATTGGTGTTGCAGGCTCTTTGGAATTGTCGGGAAGTGATATTGAAAAACAGGTAATGGCTTCAGGAAGAACTTTCAAAGCCTATGCCGCTGATCTTTCAAACAGGGAAGCATTATACAATTTTCTCAAAAAACTGGATGAAGAAAATCCTGTCATAGATATCCTGATCAATAATGCAGGAATGATCATGCGCAAACCGGCAGCAGAGCATCCTGATGAATATTGGGATAAAGTTTTAGCGCTTAATCTCGATGCACCCTTTATTATCGCAAGAGAAATTGGTAAAAAAATGATTGAAAGAGGTTTTGGAAAAATTATTTTTACCTGTTCCTTATTAAGTTTCCAGGGAGGGATCAATGTACCCGGTTATGCAGCCAGCAAAGGTGCATTAAGCAGTTTGATAAAAGCGCTTGCCAATGAATGGGCTTCAAAAGGAGTGAATGTGAATGGGATTGCCCCCGGCTATATAGCTACCGATAACACGGAAGCTTTACGGAATGACCCTGACAGAAGTGCTTCCATATTAGCAAGAATACCCGCGGGCCGTTGGGGTAACCCCGAAGACTTTAAAGGCCCGGTAGTATTCCTCGCTTCAGAAGCCGCTAACTATGTGAACGGGACTATATTAATGGTTGATGGGGGATGGATGGGGAGGTGATGAATATTGAACAAGGAATATTGATTTAATCGTAAGAACAGAAAAAAAATTATAAAATAATCACGCATGGAAATCAGGTTCCAGAATAGTCCAAAAGAAGTGAAAGGAATGAGTACCAACGAACTCCGTTCTAACTTTTTAATACAGCAGTTAATGAAGGCAGATGCACTAAGTCTTGTGTATTCACATTATGACCGTGTAATTGTTGGCGGAGTTACACCTGTTCAACAAAAAGTAACGCTGCATAATGAAGCGGAATTACGGGTAGATTATTTTCTGCAGAGAAGAGAACTGGGTATCATCAATGTAGGTGGTGCAGGTGTGGTAGAAGCAGATGGTGTAACTTATGAACTGAATAAATTAGATGCCTTATATCTTGGTAAAGGAACACAGGCAGTTGTATTTTCCAGTAAGTCAAAAGATGATCCGGCCAGTTTCTTTTTAATGTCAGCAACGGCACATCATACTTACCCGAATGCCAAAATGACCAAAGAAGAAGCTTCACCTGTTAATCTGGGTGAAACAGCCACGGCTAATAAACGCACCATCTATAAATACATACACCTCGATGGTATTCAAAGCTGCCAATTAGTAATGGGCCTGACCGTATTGAATGAAGGAAGTGTATGGAACTCAGTACCACCACATACCCATACCCGCAGAACGGAAGTCTATTTTTATTTTGATGTGCCGGAACAGCAACGCATATTTCATTTAATGGGCGAGCCAACAGAAACAAGGCACCTGGTAATGGCTAATCATGATGCGGTGATATCGCCCCCATGGTCGGTGCATTGCGGGCCGGGCTCTACCAATTATGGTTTTATCTGGGCAATGGCAGGGGAGAACTTAACGTTTACGGATATGGATCCGGTAGCGATTGCCAATATGCGTTAATATCTAATAGTGCCAATCTTAAAACGAAAAATCGCATGCTAAGCTATTAGCTCAGCATGCGATTTCTTTAAACCAGTCAAATAATTAAATCTTCACCTTAATCACCAGCTTCTTAATCACTCCATCCCCAATCATCGGGGCATGAACATCTTCCGGGTAAAAAATGGCGAACTGGTTATCGGTCATTCCGAAAAACATATCCGGTGCATCATCATAAAACAACACATCTTTCTCAGGATTGTATTCCCCCCTAGGTGAAACACAGGTATTACGGGGTTTCCATCCAAGGGTTTCTTTGCCCCTGATACAAACCTGTATATCAATATGCGCATTATGGCATTCGAATTTGGCAGCAGATTCTGCGGCTGTAGTTCCGTTCTTATCCGAAACAATCCCGCGAATACGATTGCCATCAATATCAAATTTCCCTACTTCCAGTGAAGCGAGATCTACAGAACTTATGTAGGCAAATGCTTTCCCGAAAAGAGGATTAAGAGAAGCATATTTTGAAGCACAGGATAAATTATCTAATATCATATAATCAACTATTTCATTTTCAAATTTTCAAATGCTATCTCTGCACTCTTCCACTTCCATCTCCCTTCATCAATTCCTTCACATCATTCAAAGTAGCGTGGTTCAGGTCGCCGGGTATGGTGTGTTTAATGGCAGATGCGGCTACACCAAATTCTGCCGCCTCGGGCATAGGCATTCCGCTAACCAGGCCATAAATAAATCCACTGGCAAATGAATCACCACTGCCTACACGGTCTACAATGCGTACTTCGTATTGTTTGGTATGATAAAATTCGGTACCATCGTAAACCAGTGCACTCCAGCCATTATCAGATGCGCTATGGCTCTCACGTAATGTGGAAGCAATATATTTAAAACCAAATTTTGCTTTCATTTGCTGGAACACATCTTTGTAACCATCTAAATTCAATTCGCCTTTGGTTACGTCGGTGCCTTTGCTGGTAAAACCTAAAGTGGTATCCGCATCTTCTTCATTGCCAATACAAACATCCACATATTGACAAAGCCTTGTCATTACTTCCCTTGCTTTTTCCTTGCTCCATAATTTTTTACGGTAGTTAAGGTCAATGCTGGTTGTAATACCTTTTGCTTTGGCTGCTTTTAAAGCAGCTTCGGTTAGTGCGGCGGCTTTATCGCTTAAAGCGGGGGTAATGCCGGTGGTATGAAACCAGCTGGCACCATCGAGTATCTTATCAAAATCAAATTCACTGATATCCATTTCGGCAACAGAAGCACCGGCACGGTCGTAAATAACCTGTGAGGCACGCATGGACGCACCTGTTTCTAAAAAGTAAATCCCCAAACGTTTGCCGCCACGGGCGATAAACTGGGTATCTACCCCATACCGGCGGATATGGTTGATCGCTGCCTGCCCAAGCGCATTATCCGGAACTTTGGTAACAAATACACCATTGAGCCCGTAGTTAGAGAGGGCCACAGCTACATTTGCTTCGCCACCACCGTAAGTAACATCAAAACTGTCCGTTTGTACAAATCTTTCAAATCCGGGGGTAGAGAGGCGCATCATAATCTCTCCTAAGGTGACAACTTTTTTTGGCATGGTCAATCGTGTTTTTTTAAATAAACAGGTGGTTAAGGGTATATATTAATTAACTTCAAAGCCCTTGTTGCGAAGTTGATTAATAATCTGGACAAGAAAAGAAATAAGGGCTGATTTGGCGAATAAAAATACGCAAACGATTGCGTAATAAAATGAATTGATATTATCCTTTTAAAATATCATTGCT
>JAYTOS010000424.1:0-3233 GCA_043747705.1 Bacteroidota bacterium | reverse complement strand
CCCATAAATATGATAAGATTGTAATCACATCTCAGCCGAGGTGGATAGAAAGGCCCAGCGTTATGGAGGCTATAAAACTACAAATCGAAAAATGAAAGTAGTAAATAACATTTTATAATAAAGTAAAAATCCTCCTTTAGGGGATAGGGGAAGGTATGGTTGAAGAAATTGGAAGAACAATAGATGGTAATGTAATCATTAATGTAGGGCCACAGCACCCTGCTACGCATGGCGTATTACACCTTGTAATTACCATCAATGGGGAAACCATTAAAAAGGTGGAGCCACACCTTGGATTTATCCATCGCTCTATTGAAAAAATGTGTGAAAGCCTTAGCTATCGCCAGTTTATTTATGTAACCAGCCGCATGGATTATTTGTCTTCGCATATTAATAACCATGCTTGTGCGCTTTGTGTAGAAAAAGGATTGCAGATTGAAGTGCCGTTACGGGCACAGGTAATACGGATACTGATGGATGAGCTGACAAGAATTGCGTCGCATGAATTATGGTGGGGTGCTATGGCCATGGATTTGGGGGCATTCACCCCCTTCTTTCATGCGTTTAGGGAAAGGGAAACCATCAACGATATTATGGAAGAAACTTGTGGAGCAAGGCTCACCATGAACTACATAGTGCCGGGTGGCGTAATGCAGGATATTCATCCCAGTTTTCAACAAAGGGTAAAAAATTTTATCAGCTTGTATAAATCGAAAGTGAGTGAATATGATGAACTGGTTACGGGTAATATTATTTTTCAAAACAGGATGAAAGATGTGGGTTATTTGTCTGCAGAAGATGCCATTTCTTTTGGTTGTACAGGCCCAACAGCAAGAGGTAGCGGTGTTAGCTGCGACATCCGAAAATTGTATCCTTACGAAATTTATCAGCAGTTGCAATTTGATGAAATACTGGAAACAGCAGGTGATTCTTTTGCCAGGTATATGGTAAGGGTAAGAGAGATGAATCAATCCATCCGCATCATTGAACAACTGATAGATAATATTCCGGAAGGTGATTTTCAGGCAAAAACAAAAGCAGTGATAAAACTACCTAAAGGGGAATTTTATCAGCGTGTGGAAACAGCAAGGGGAGAATTTGGGGTATATATTGTAAGCGAAGGTGCCACTACGCCTTACCGGATTAAATTCCGTTCGCCGGGCTTTTCCAATCTTTCTGTATTGGATCATATTGCAAGGGAAAGTAAGCTGGGTGACCTTGTTGCCATGATGGGAACACTGGATTTGGTGATACCGGATATTGACAGATAAAAAGTCCACTCCGCTTCCGCCGCGGCGCAGCTTGAAACAGCAGGCTGGCTGGAAGTGTTAGCTGACACAGGCACAGTGGTATAACAATTAAATAAAATGGTGAACAACATAATGATAAATACGCTCTACTGCATAATCAGTTCTCCCTTCAGGGGGCGGCGGAGGTTCTTATGCTAAGCTTTTCAAACATATCGAAATCTATAGACAGTTGGTTAAGGGTAACCTTTAATGCCACCTGGACAATGGTCATTGAAATGGTGATTGCGGGTGTATGTGTCATCAGTTTGTTTGCTATACTTGGATTGGTACTGGTGCTGATGGAAAGAAAAGTTTCCGCCTGGATGCAGATACGTTTAGGCCCTAATCGTGTTGGACCCAAAGGAATGCTGCAATCATTGGCAGACACGGTGAAGCTGTTGGTGAAAGAAGGCATGACACCGGACGGGGCTGATAAATTTTTATTTAACCTGGCTCCCTTTATAGCCATAATTGTAGCTATGCTGCTAATGGCGCCGATTGCTTTTGCAAAAGATTTCCAATTGTGGGATATGAATATTGGCGTGCTGTATATATCTGCTATTTCATCTATGATGGTGATTAGTATTTTAATGGCAGGCTGGGCAAGCAACAATAAATATTCATTAATGGGTGCCATGCGTAGTGGCGCACAAATAGTGAGTTACGAGTTATCTGCCGGGTTATCCATTCTTGCTGTTGTGGTGTTAACAGGCAGTTTAAACCTGAATGATATCATACAATCGCAAGCCAATGGCTGGTGGATATTTAAAGGCCATATTCCGGTAATGATTGCTTTTGTTATTTTTATAATTGCCGTAACAGCAGAAACAAACAGGGCACCATTTGATCTGGCGGAAGCAGAATCTGAACTCACCGCAGGATTTCACACAGAATATTCAGGAATGAAATTCGCCCTGTTTTTTTTAGCAGAATATGTAAATGTTTTTATTGTTTGTGCCATCGGCGCTACCTTATTTTTGGGTGGATGGATGCCCTTCCATATCGGCCACTGGAAAGGGTTTAATCAGGTGATGGATTATATTCCGACAAGTTTATGGTTCTTTGGAAAAACCTTTTTCCTCATCTTTTTAATTATGTGGTTCAGGTGGACGTTTCCAAGATTGCGCATTGATCAGTTGCTAAACCTTGAGTGGAAATATTTATTGCCGATAAGTATGTTTAATTTATTATTGGTAACAGCGATGGCGATTTTGGGTTGGTATTTTTAAAGCCTGCCTCCTGAAGGGATGAAATCGACAGACTGTTTATTGTAAAGAATAAAATAAAAATTGATAACGATTTATGTTTATTGTAAAATATATAAAAGATGTTTTTAGTGGATTAAAATCGCTGGCAGTTGGCTTGCGCAGAACGCTTTATTATTTTACACATCATAAAGAAATCATCACACAACAATATCCTGATAACAGGGAAACATTGCATTTGCCCGAAAGATTTAAAGGTGAAGTGGTGATGCTGCATGATGAAAATAATGAACATGCCTGCACCGGTTGCACAGCCTGTGAACTGGCTTGTCCGAATGCAACCATAAAAATTATAACCAAATTTGACATTTCTCCGGAAGGGAAAAAGAAGAAAGCCATTGACAAATTTGTATATCATTTGGAGTTGTGTACCATGTGTAACCTGTGCATTGTTGCCTGCCCCACGGATGCTATAAAAATGGCGCAAACGTTTGAGCACAGCGTTTATAATAGAGCAGATTTAACAAAGGTTTTAAATAAGCCGGGATCGAAAATCAGAGAGGGAGTGGAATAATTATGCCTGATGTTCTGATTTTTTTCAAGTTGTCACAAGCTCCCCTGCTTTCCAAAGGAGGCTTCCTGGGGTGTTAGTTTTGTGGGGGTTGCCGATGCTTGTTGAAACGTGATATTCATTTTGAATATTTGTGAGGAAGTAAAAATGTTAAAGTATTTAACCCTG
>JAYTOS010000423.1:0-2044 GCA_043747705.1 Bacteroidota bacterium | reverse complement strand
AGGTTTTGTGGTTATTTTAATTACATCCCAAAAACTCTGGTCGCCAAGATGACTAACATCAATCATCATTCCTAATTGATTCATTTTTTGTACTACCTGGATACCAAATTTTGTAAGGCCTTTTTTGCCTTCGGAATTAAGCCCCTTTCCTGTAACAGGGTTTGGGCTGGTTTCGTCTGCAGCGCTGGTAGCCCACGATGGAGCTATGTTATGCGTTAAGGTTAAATACCGTGCACCACGTTTGTATAGCGCTTCCAGTTTGTAAAGATCATCTTCTATCATGTGGCCACCTTCTACACCAAAAATAGCAGCAATCTTATGCTGCTTAACTGCATTCATCAGTTCAGCATAGTTGGCAACCTTCACGATCTTGCCCGGGTTGCGTGCCACTACTGCATCCAGACTATCCATTTCCCTGTTGGCATAGGCATAGGCATTTATCAGGCCGCCATCGCAATACACAGAAAAGATCTGTACATCAAGACCGCCTTTTTCCCAGCGGGCAAGATCACTATGTGTTTTACCGGTAAGGTCCTGGTCAAATACTATTCCCTTGTCAGCAGCTTGCATCAGTATATCATTGTGTGTATCCACTACAATGGCTTTTCGATGTATTTTTTTATAGGATTGTGCATATAACGTCAGCGATGCCAACAAACTGAAAAATAATATGTATAATTTCATGCTATTTTATTTTTATTTATCATTACTCCATTCATTATTTTTTCTATCCATATCCGGAAATACATTTTGAGGATCCAGGATTACTTTATTTAGTTTTGATGTGGAAGTATATTTATAAACCCAGCTTCCCCCACGCTGCCATATTTCAACAGGCAGTTGAACTGTTTCGATTTTTCCATTAACCTGAATAATTTTTATGACCACCGGTAAAATCATCTTACCCTTATTATCAATCGTAATCAAAGCTCCTTTGGTTGGATCGTTATCTACATAATTTACCGCAGTTATTGTTTGATCCAATTGACCGGTGGTAAAGAACCATTCTTTCCAGAACCAGTTCAGGTCTTCGCCCGCTGCATTATTTATACAATGAAAAAAGTCGTATGGTGTAGGATGTTTAAATGCCCAGGCTTCGGTATATTTTCTAAAGGCATAATCAAAACGCTCTTTGCCAACGATTACTGTGCGCAACAGGTTGAGGCCATAAGCTGTTTTGCTGTAGAATTGAAAATGCTGATCTTCATCCATCGCATCAGATACTGTCATCAACGGATCTTTGTTGTTCATGAACGTATGGTAATTACGGGTCGCAAAAAAGCCATTGTCAATATAGGCGGGGTCATTTTGATACTCACCATTATTGAAAAGTTCGTTTGCTATGTAATCTACATACGTATTAAATCCTTCATCCTGCCACATATATCTTCTTTCGTTGCTGCCCACAATCATGGGGTACCAGTTGTGTCCAATTTCATGTGATACTAAAAACCACAGGCGGGCCCGCACTTCTTTGTAATTATTAAAGATCACCCCGGGATACTCCATACCCCCGGTGATACCGGCATTGCTTACAGCAACATTCCAGGGGTATTCAAAAAAGTTTTTAGAATATATTTCTATACTTGCTTTTAGGTATTCTGTTGATCTTGTCCATGCGGTATCACCCATACTTTCTATGGGGTAACAGGACATGGCCAAGGCTTTACGGCCCGAGGGCAAATTAATTCTTGCCGCATCCCAAATCATAGCCTTGCCTGCGGCCCAGGCCACATCTCTTGTATTCTTCATGGAAAAATGCCAGGTAAGATTTTCCTTTGTGTTGGGGCGGGTAAAAGCTTTGCCTGCTTCATCAGCACTTATTATGGTAACTGTTTTATCACTAGTTTTTGCTAGGGCGAGTCTTTTAATTTCCTGCGCTGTTAATACTTCGGTTGGGTTTTGCAAATCTCCGGAACCATAGATGATCATCTCCGGAGGTGCAGTAATATAATATTCGTAATCGCCATAGTCGCAATAAAATTCACCAAGGCCCATATAGGGCAAAGTGTTCCATCCTTCCACATCATCATACACACACATG
>JAYTOS010000422.1:0-7195 GCA_043747705.1 Bacteroidota bacterium | reverse complement strand
GTTGTAGCCGAATGGTTAGCAATCCGGTCACAATCTGTGACCGCATCCCAAAACAAACGCAATGTAAATGTTACTCCTTATGCCTTTACCGAACAGCGTGTGGCAATGTTAAGCGGTGTATTAAGCAGTGATAAGGCAATCAACATGAACATAGCAATAATGATGGTTTTTGTTCAAGTAAAAAAGGATTTTATTGCAACAAAATGATTTAAAGGAACAACTAAATGAAATACGGAAAAGGCTCGGTGAACATGATGTTCAGTTAAACAGTATTTAAGATGCGATGGAGAACCTGCTGGATGAAAAAGCCGCACAGAAAAAATGGGAGAGCCGGGATAAGATCGGATGTATTAAATAAATAAGTGACACCCTTATACACCGTTGTCTATCGCAAATATGGGCAGTAAAAAAAATCCCGCGAACCACGATCATAAACTAACTTGAAAAGCATAATTTTAAAAATGTACCTATGACTTAGCAGGTACGTTCACTTTTTTACGGTTACCATATGAAAAATCTTTGCCTGTCAATCATCATTCTCTTATGCTGCTCACTTGTTTCAGCCCAGGTTAGATTACCGAAAATATTTGGCGACAGCATGGTGTTACAACGTGGTCAACCCATACCGGTATGGGGGTGGGCAGGTAAGAATGAAAAAGTTACCGTACAATTTAAAAAACAGGTACAGAATACTGTTTCGGATGCGGATGGTAAATGGAAATTGAAACTGTCTGCGGAACCCGCGGGTGGGCCATATTCATTAATCATACGAGGAAAGAATACCTTAACGATAAACAATGTTTTGGTAGGAGAAGTATGGGTTTGTTCCGGCCAATCAAATATGGAATTCCTGGTAAATGGCGTAACGAATGCCGCGGCGGAGATCCGGCAATCAGGTAATTCAGATATCCGTCATATACTTATACCCAAAGCTGTTTCCAGTGAACCCAAAGAAGATTTTGCGGGTAGCAGCAACTGGCAAGCAGCTTCACCAGCCAATACCGGAAACTTTACTGCTGTTGGATATTTTTTCGCACGGGAACTATATAAACAATTGCATGTTCCCATTGGCCTGATTCATTCTTCATGGGGTGGTACTGATGTGGAAACATGGACAAGCCATGAAGCATTTGAACAAAGCGATGAGTTTAAAAATATGATCAATAATATATCCAGGATATCGCTGGATTCCATTGCGCAAAAACGTAAAGCAGAAATGCTGGTAAAACTGCAATTACTCCAGGGAGGGCTCCCTGCACCCGGCACTATTGCTGCCTGGAAAGAACAGGGCTTTAATAACAGTAATTGGCAGAAGATGACCGTACCCGGACTTTGGGAGCAACAGAACTTAGAAAATTTTGATGGTATAGTATGGTTTAGAAAAACGATCAATCTTTCGGCTGCCGATGCCGGACAGCCAGCCGAACTGTATGTAGGAATGATAGACGATAATGATATAACCTATGTAAATGGCGTGAAAATAGGTGCAATCAACGGATACAATGTGAAACGTGTTTACAAAATCCCCGCTGGTATTTTAAAAGAAGGGAATAACAGTATTGCCGTAAGGGTGGATGATACCGGTGGCGGCGGTGGGATATATGGCGATGCTGCTGATGTGAAAATAGTTATTACTGGCAATATATCCTCCCTTGCTGGCGAGTGGGCATACAGGGTTGAATCGGCACATGACGGTTCAACATCCATTAATCCTAATGCTTATCCGTCTTTACTATACAATGCCATGATACAGCCCCTAGTTAACTTTGGTATAAAAGGCGCTATCTGGTACCAGGGCGAAAACAATGCGGGCCGTGCTTATCAATACCGTACTGCTTTTCCGCTAATGATTACTGATTGGCGGAAAAACTGGAAGCAGGGTGATTTTCCTTTTTATTTTGTGCAACTTGCCGGCTTTAATTCGGCTAATGGAAACAGTATAAATGGAAGTACCTGGGCCGAATTGCGCGAGGCCCAAACATTAACACTCTCTTTGCCCAATACAGGTATGGCAGTAACCACGGATATTGGTGAATCAAAAGACATACATCCGAAAAACAAACAGGATGTTGGGAAACGCCTGGCGTTGGTGGCACTTGACCATACTTATGGAAGAAAGAATGTGTACAGCGGCCCGGTTTTTCAATCAATGAAAACAGAAGCCGATAAAATCCGCGTCAGTTTCAACCATGCAGGTGCCGGCTTAGCATTAAAGAATGCAGAATACATTATTAAAGGTTTTGAAATTGCAGGGGCAGATCAACGTTTCTATCCTGCCAAAGCCATCATGGAAGGAAACCAGGTTATTGTTTCTGCTGCGGCTGTGCCTGAACCGGTGGCAGTTCGCTATGCATGGGCAGACGATACCGGCTATGTAAACCTATATAATAAGGAGGGCCTTCCTGCTGTACCCTTCCGGACTGATCAATGGAACACCATCACGCAAAAAGCAAAATATTCTCTTAAATAATGTGATAAAGGATGGGATTTGAGTAAAGAAATACCCGTAATCAGTCACTATTTATTAACCAGGAATAGCGATGAAGAAGCGGGGGAAGTTGGCATGGTTGTTTAACCCTATAGAGAAAACATCCTATATATGGAGCCTACTTTTTTTAATGTTGTCATTTTTCTGTTACCTGCTTTGGGAATCATATTCTTCTTAGTCAAACATACACATACAGATGAGCGTACTGCTTATCATAATACGTATAAGAATTATCGTAAGACAAGAATGGATAAACCTGTTGTGTAGGAATGAGAAGTGCTTTAGCATTCATTTAAAATACTATCTTCAGGTATCCAATTACTTTAATACAGGATAGTATGAAAAAGCCAAGCTGTTGGTATGCCAGTATTTTTTGCTGTTTAGCTTTGATAAGCTGTGGAAAAGGGAGTAGTGGAACTTCTTCAGCTACACCTGTACCACCCTCAATCCCTTCTATCCCGGTAGCCGATAAACCATATCAATTAGTATGGTCAGATGAATTTAATACAGACGGTATGCCGGATACTTCTAAATGGAGTTATGATGTTGGCGGCAATGGATGGGGAAATAATGAACTGGAATATTATACCAATGCAAGGCCCGAAAATGCACGCATCGCTAATGGCAACCTCATTATTGAAGCAAGAAAAGAAAGCTTTAGCGGAAGAAATTATACCTCAGCAAGGCTACTTACCAAAAACAAAGCGCAATGGACTTACGGAAAATTTGAGATAAGGGCAAAGATACCTAGGGGACGAGGTACCTGGCCCGCGATCTGGTTACTTTCGGCCCATACCCCTTTGCAATGGCCCGATGATGGCGAACTGGATATTATGGAAGAGGTGGGCTTTACCCCCAATGTTATTTACGGTACGGCTCATAACAAGTTATATAATGGTGCTAACGGAAAACAAAAGGGAAGTAGTAGAACGGTTGCAGATGCACAGGATTCATTTCATGTATATAGGTTGGAATGGACGGATAGCCAGGTAACATGGTCTATAGATAATGACACTTACTTTTCTTACCCTAACCCCGGAAATGGAACCGATTCCTGGCCATACCTAAAAGATTTTTTTATGATACTTAATGTGGCCGTGGGTGGTAACTGGGGAGGCATACAAGGGGTAGATGATTCTGTTTTCCCGCAAAGTATGTTAGTAGATTATGTACGGGTATATCAAAAAAAATAAGCAACACATCTCTTTTATAACTGCCTATTTTTTCCTTTTGGATTGTCTAATGGTTTCATCAATCACATTTAATAATGAACCCGGTCCTTCTGCATCCTGGAGTATCTGCCAGATCATAATACCACCCGTTTTTTGTAATGCGAGCCTAGTTTTCTTTTTTATGATTTCCTTCCCGTTATAAAAAATAATCGATCCATCGTTTACAAATACTGAATCTGTTTCTTCGGCACCGGGAAACCTGCTAATGATATCTGCGTAACGCCATGCCGGAATCGTATCTTTCCTAAATTGATACCCGTAAAAGGGAACACCGAGAATAATCTTCTTTTTTGAAAGCCCTCTTGTCCGGGTCCAGAAACGGATATCTTCTTCAGCCATCGAAAAAGGGGCATGCTGGCCTGGATTACCAGGTGTCCACGGCCCGGTTTTATCGTATGACATGATATTTACGAAGTCTAAAAATGAAAGAGCCTTATTGCTAATTTTTGGAGAGTATGCAGTAGCCACTGCCGCTGTTAACAGCTTGTTATCACGACTTAGTAAATAGGATAACCCACTGATAAAAGATGTATAATGTTCATCAATCGAATTTCCTTCAAGATCAACATCCAACCCATCCAATTGATGTTCTGAAATAATTCTCACAATATTTTCGGTTATATAGTCCCTGTTTGCATCATTTAATAGCTTTGAATAATATCCGGGTGCATTACCCCCGGCGATAGATATTAATACCTTCACATTATTTGTATGTGCTTTTGCTACAATTAAATCTACTACTGCCGGAACAAGGAAATTTCCGGAAGAATCGGGGTTAAGAAAAGCCAGGTTAAGGTGTGTGAGTTTCCCGAAAGAGATTTTATTAATATCTGCCTCCCTTATGTAATTAACCGGTAAATAGCCAACCACTTTTGGCTGGGCAAATACGGCCGATACAAATAAAAAGATAAGACCAGATATTATTCCGGTAAATAGCTTCGTGAGTTTCATAATAGTAAAACTATATGATTATGATGAATTTCGACCGTAGTAAAACCATAAGCAGTAATGGTACGTGGTGTTTGAACTACAATATTTTCTTTGGTATCCTACATGCTTATTATGTTTACTGTTAGCATTTCCTTGTTTCTAATTACTGTTATTTGTAGGGTTATAGCTACTATGAAACCCTATCGTTACATTGCCATTTTTTGCCTGCAATTACTATGTGGCATCGTAATGTCACAACCCCAGCAATTACAATTTTCCCACCTCGATAGGGAGGCAGGCCTGTCACAAAGTAATGTTACCTGCATTTTACAGGATAGCCGGGGTTTTATGTGGTTTGGCACGCGGGATGGATTGAATAAGTACGATGGCTACCAGTTTTCAATCTATAAAAACAAGGCAGGCGATACTAACAGCATCAGTAATAATTTTATTACCGGTATTATAGAAGATTCCAAAGGAGCCCTTTGGATTACCACCTGGGGTGGTGGACTGAACCGGTTTGACAGGGAAAAAAACAACTTTGCTCATTACCGCCACAATCAAAAACAGGCAAATAGTATTTCAGAAGATTTTGTCAAATCTGTTACGGAAGATAGTGAGGGAATTTTATGGATAAGTACACAAACCCGCGGGGTAAACTTATTCAATAAAAAAACGGGGAGTTTTATCAATTATGTTCATGAAAATAACCGCCCGCAAAGTCTAAGCGATAATGAAGTGAATGCGGTTTTTGAAGATTCGCGTAAACAGGTTTGGCTGGCCACAGGTAATGGTGGACTGAACAGGTTTGACCGACAGACAAAAACATTTATTGTATTTCGGAATGATGAAAAAAAGAGCACATCTTTAGCCAGTAATAAAATACTGAATATTTTTGAAGACCACCAACATCGCTTATGGATCTGCACACGTGGTGGAGGTATGGATCTGTTTGATAGCAAAACTGAGGTATTCCGTCATTTTAAAAATGACCCACGCAACCCGAACAGCCTCGCAAATAATGTTGTTTTTTCTGTAGCGGAGGATAACAATAAAAATCTTTGGATTGGAACCGAAAATGGAGGGCTCAGTATTTTTAATATTGAGAAAGAAACATTCAATAGTTACCGGCATGATGATATTGATAAAAACAGCTTAACCAGTAATTCTATTGATTACGTTTATAAAGATGCCTATGGCAATATGTGGATGGGTACGTATAGTGGTGGTATAAACATGTATAGTAAGGATGCCAATAAGTTTACCCATTATAAACACACATCAGATCCCAATAGCCTGAGTAATAATAATGTACTTAACCTGCAGCAAGATTCAAAAGGTAATTTATGGGTTGCTACCGATGGTGGCGGGCTTAACCTGTTTAACCGGTCAACCGGTAATTTCACACATTTCGTTCATGATCCATCCGGCAAAAACAGTATTTGCGGCAACTATGTATTAAGTGTTCAGGAAGACAGTAAAGAGAATATATGGATAGGTACCTGGGGGGATGGGGTAACCGTTATCAATAAATCACATAACGCCTTCACTCATTTTAAGAATAACCCGGCCGACAGCTTCAGCCTGAGTGGAAATAATGCATATGCAATTGTAAAAGATAAGGATAATGATATTTGGGTGGGTACCTATGGAGGAGGACTGAATTTATTTGATTCAAAAAAGAACCGTTTTATACATTATAAAAACAGCGTTGATAATCCCAATAGCCTCAGCAGTAATAATATTGCCACCCTTTTCAGCGACAGCAAAGGTTTCTTATGGATTGGTACTGATGATAATGGATTGACGAGGTTTGATAAGAAAAAAAATTCTTTTACGCGGTTCATTCATAACGGGAATAAAAACAGCCTTAGTAATAATTCCATCAATTGTATTTTTGAAGACAGCAAAGGAAATATATGGATCGGTACAGCGGGAGGATTGAATTATTTAGATGCCAAAACCAATTATTTCACCGTATGGTTAACCAAAGACGGGTTGCCCAACGATATCATTTTCGGCATACAGGAAGATAGCAAAGGAAACCTCTGGCTCAGCACAAATAAAGGCATAGCCCGTTTCAACCCTATATCCCATGTGTGTAAGGATTTTTATGTTGCTGAAGGCCTGCAATCAGACGAGTTCAAAGCGCATTCATCTGTTACCACCCGTGAGGGAATTATGTATTTTGGCGGAGTAAACGGGTTTAATGAATTTATGCCTGATAGTATTAAAGAGAACAGGTTTGATGCCGCATTGGTTATTACAAAATTCCAGGTCTTTAACCAGGATGTTCCGGTTGCAAAGGATGATAATGACCCCTCGCCACTTAAAAAAGATATTACCGAAACCAGGGAGATCAATCTGGCATATAAAAATTCTGTTATTTCATTTGAGTTTGCTTCTTTAAACTATACGAATCCCGAAATAAAACAATATTCATATATGCTGGAAGGGTTTGATAAGAACTGGAACAGTATTGGCAGCAGGCGTATGGCCACATATACAAACCTGGATCCTGGAAAATATGTTTTCAAAGTACGTG
>JAYTOS010000421.1:0-3977 GCA_043747705.1 Bacteroidota bacterium | reverse complement strand
GATTTCTCCCTGCTTTGTAAAGTGATGTATTCGCGGTATTTATCAGTTTGTGTAAGTTCGATGTAGATTTTTTTAACCAGATCTTTATCTATCAGTTTCTGTGGCATATCTGTTTCCAGTGCCCTTTTGAAGGACGGACTTTCCAGTATCTGCCATAAAAACTCGTTTCCGGCTATCTTGATATTTACGTTCAGGTCGTCTTCACTGGGAAGGTTTCGTGAGGCCCTGTTTATGGCACTGGTTTCGGCATACCGGGCCACTTCAGTTATGAAATAGAGGAGGTAAACAAATAATTCCCTGCTTTTGTCTAATTGTTTTTGTAATTCATCCACCGGTTTTTTAAAGGCCATCGGGCTGTCTGCAGCCTCTATCATGTATAGTAACTGCATTACTTTAACACGGATATTTCTTCTACTGATCATCTGGTAAGAACTTATTTGAGAGCGGCGAAGGTATTATATAAAACGGGCTGTACAAAATGAAAATACCCGTTCGGGATCGAACGGGTCTCAACCTTGATACAACCTGCTTTACCTATTTTGATTTCTTAAGGGCTTTCTGCGTAAAATTGCAGCAATATTAAAGATGTATTTCTACCTGTTTTAAATAATGGATTACTTGTAATTACGAGATACAATAAAAGATGGTTTTCAAAAAAATAATTTTTTTTCCCCCTAATGATTTTCAAAAACCTGCCTAACGCCTCCTGCCGCAACTAACACGCCTTATTTAGTTTTTGAGGGATATGCCATATATAGGTGTATTAGCTATCGGTATATGGCTTCTCCCAAACAAGTGTATAGTAACCAATTAATAAAAATATTGCCCGAAATGTAGCTTTTTTGTTTATGGACATTTTTTTAATATAAAACCGTATCCTTCTTACTGCCGTAGATGGGATTGTTAAAACATTTTAACTACTATTCTGTTAAGTAACGATATCCGAGTTACTAAAAAATGAAAAAAGCAATACTATACCTGCTGCTGTTCTCCTACACAACGATAGTATTGAAGCCTGTATTACCCTTCATTACAGATGCAGTTGCCCATATTTTCTGGTACTCCGAACATATTGCCACCGTGCATTACGAAAAAGGTAAATACCATGTACACTATGAATCTATGGCAGCGGCAAAAAAAACGGACTCTCAAAAGAGTGTGCCGGTTTCTAAAACAGAAACAGCTTTTTCAGAACACTTTATGAGTACCTCCCGGTTCGTTTTTTCATCTCAACAGTTATTACCCATCCATTTTAGTAATCTATCCTGCTCCCTTCCCCATAACTGGCTGATCAATAGTTACCCTCCCCCGAAAGTGGTTTGATTGTTTTTGGGATAATATTAGTGACTTCAATTTATTTTTACTTATACCCTGCAATGGTTAACCCTATGCAGTAAATAGTTAAGTAGATAGAACGCTGTATTAGATCCTGTAGCATTTATTTACAATCAAATTACATTTCATGAACAAAAAATATACTTTTATAAAGGGTTTTGCTATTGCCGTATCAATAGCCATTGGGTTTTTCGCAAAGTCACAAAATATTATTAGGGGAAAAGTGATTGATGCTGTTAGCAGGCAGCCTATTGAATCTGCATCTATCTATTTTTCTAATAATGTACAATTAAGCACTGTCTCTGATCAATATGGAAATTTTATACTCCGCTCAGATAATAAGAAATCTGATCTGCGGGTAACCTATGTAGGCTACAAAACAGTAACGGTTCCCATAGAAATCGATGCTGCCATAAAAATTGAACTTCAACCAACCACGGCAGATCTGAAAGATGTTGTGGTGCTGCAAAGCAATCATGCAACCAAATTTGCCACACTTGCAAAGATTGACCTTGACCTGAAACCTGTAAGAAATACACAGGAACTTATGCGCCTGGTTCCGGGTTTATTTGTTGCCCAGCATGCCGGTGGCGGTAAGGCAGAACAAATATTCTTACGGGGCTTTGATTGTGATCATGGAACAGATGTACAGGTTAGTGTAGACGGGCTTCCGGTTAATATGGTTTCGCACGCACATGGCCAGGGTTATGCCGATGCACACTTTATCATACCGGAAACCGTGAATAATATTGATTTTGGCGCAGGCTCCTACTATACACAACATGGGAACCTGAATACAGCGGGATACGTGGCTTTTTCTACTTATAATAATATCGCGGATAGCAGGATACAGGTAGAAGCCGGCAGGTACAATACTGTTAGGACACTGGCTATGATTGATCTTTTAAAAAGAAACAAAGACAAACAAAGTGCCTATATAGCCGGTGAATATTATTATACCAATGGCCCCACCATTAACAAACAAAATTTCAACCGGTTTAATCTGTTCGGGAAATATAATGTAGCTATTACAGGCCGCACACAACTAAGCACTTCTTTATCTGTCTTTAAAAGTAACTGGGATGCATCCGGACAAGTGCCAACCAGGGCAGTAGAAGACGGTACGATTGACAGATTTGGTTCGATTGATCCGTCAGAAGGAGGTAAAACGGAAAGATATAATGTCAATGTGATTTTAGCGCATCATTTTACAGACAATACTGTTTGGGAAAACCAGGCATATTTTAGCAGGTATAAGTTTAGTTTATACTCCGATTTTACTTTTTTCCTGAATGATCCTGTCAATGGCGATGAAATTAATCAGTCTGAAAGCCGTAATATTTTCGGTATCAGTTCTAAATTAACAAAGAAATATATTTACAATACCTGGACATTGACTTCTATATATGGCACAGGTATTCGTGCAGATGCAACGGATAATAGTAAACTGGCGCATGTAGTAAAACGCGGATTTTTAGAGAATATTAAATTAGGGGATATTAATGAAACAAATGGGTTTGCATACGCCCAGCAACAGGCAGCTTTTGGTAAATGGTTTATAGATGCAGGCATTCGGTTTGATTACCTGTATTTTAATTATTTAGACAAGCTGCATACATTACAACAGCCATCGCAGGGAAAATCTATCATCAGCCCAAAGCTGAATATCCAGTACACCGTAAACAAAGAATTACAACTCTATGTAAAAGCGGGGAAAGGGTTCCATTCCAATGATACCAGGGTTGTGGTACAAAATGCAGGCCGGCAGATTTTGCCTGCGGCGTATGGTGGCGATATCGGCTTTATAATCAAACCCTCAGATAAATTATTATTGAATGTAGCTGCCTGGTATTTATACCTCGACCAGGAATTTGTATACGTTGGTGATGATGGGAATATTCAACCCAGTGGAAAAACAAGACGTGAAGGGGTAGACATTATCGCACGTTACCAACTAACCAACCGGTTGTTTGCGAATGTTAATCTGAACTTTACCAAACCAAGAGCTATTGGCCTTGCAAAGGGCGAAGATTATATTCCCCTGGCTCCTACTGCCAGCAGTACAGGTGGCATTTTTTACAAAGTGAAATATGGGCTGAATGGCAGTTTGTCGTACAGGTATATTAAAAACAGGCCGGCCAATGAAGATAATTCCATTGTAGCCAAAGGTTATTTTATTGCAGATGCCTCTATTAATTATACACAACCTAAATATGAGATCGGACTCGCTTTCGAAAACCTGTTGAATACAAGATGGAATGAGGCACAGTTTGCCACCGAATCGAGGTTACGCAATGAGCCTGCTTCAATAACTGAATTAAACTTTACGCCCGGCACACCTTTCTTTGCAAGGGTTAAGTTTGCCGTATTCTTTTAAACTATATCTATGCCTTTGTTTCTGTACAAGAATATTTTTTCGGACCAGGATACAAAGGCATAATTTTCTTTTAGTCTTAGTAGTTATTACACCAGTAATGATATGCAACCCGGAATAAAAAATCATAGCAAAACTGCAGGGCTTTTATTGGTTGGGATAATTGTATGCCAAGCAGTTTCCGCGCATGTTTCAGTGCAGGAGCTTGATAATATGAGCAAAACAGATGCTGCATTTATTTATCTTATCATTGGGTGTAAACATATTA
>JAYTOS010000420.1:0-2345 GCA_043747705.1 Bacteroidota bacterium | reverse complement strand
TCAATGGATATATGGTTATCATCATAGAGATAGATCAGGTTACCGAGTTCCAGGTGGCCCGCAAGTGATGCGGCCTCTGAAGTGATCCCTTCCATCATGTCACCATCACTGCACATGACATAGATTTTATAATCGAACAGTTCAAACCCCGGATGATTATAGCGCGCTGCCAGATGCTTTTGCGCGATGGCCATTCCAACACCATTTGCAAAACCCTGCCCCAGCGGCCCTGTTGTGACCTCGATACCCGGAAGTAAGCCATACTCAGGGTGACCGGCTGTTTTGCTGTGCAGTTGCCTGAAATTTTTGAGATCATCAATGGTAAGGTCATAGCCAGTCAGGTACAGGTAACTGTACTGTAACATGCAGCCATGTCCCGCAGATAAAACAAACCGGTCGCGGTTTGCCCAGCCGGGATTTTTTGGATTGTACCGCATAAAGCGCGTCCAGAGTACATGGGCCATTGGTGCCGCACCCATGGGTAATCCAGGGTGACCTGAATTAGCTTTCTGCACAGCATCAACAGCGAGCAGCCTGGCCGTATTGATACCTTTTTCCTCGATGGATGTTGCGGTGGTCATTTGATTATTTTTTATTGGGGGGCCAGAGTTTTGCACCACCTTTAATGCCTTCCGAATTTGAAACGATGATCATATTCTTTTCCATTGTAAAATTGAGTTTGGCCGCATTGCCTCCACCAATGTACAACCTGTCGTAATTAAATACTGTTTTTAATATTTCAAGTATCCCGCGCACCCGTTTGTTCCATTTTTTGATGCCTGCTTTTTTAAGGGCCCGTTCGCCTATATAATCGTCATAGGTTATGTTTTTAAGCAGGGGATGATGTGCCAATTCTATGTGCGGCAGTAAGATTCCATCACGCAATAAGGCGGTACCAAAACCGGTGCCAAGGGTGATTACTATTTCAAAACCTTTTCCACTTGCCACGCCCAATCCCTGAAGGTCAGCATCATTGACCACTTTTGCAGGTTTGCCAAGTGCCTGCGTTAATTTTTTGCTGAGCGGATATCCCTCCCATGCTTCTGTACCTAAATTGGGCGCGGTAACTACGGTACCATCTTTAACATAGCCTGGGAATCCAACGGATATTTTATCGTATGGTGGAAATGAGCTGACCAGTTTTTTAATAATGGCGATAACATGCGAAGGATCCGCGGGAACCGGTGTGACAACTTTTTGGTAATCGATCTGCAGTTCGCCTGCACTATTTACAATGGTGGCCTTTATATGTGATCCACCTATATCAATGGAGAGAATTTTTAAACCCGTCATCTTATACATAGTTAATTAATGATGTAAATAATCGTGCCATGCAAGCACTTCTTGCAACGCGCGCAATTGCTGGCGGATTACTTCTGCCATTTTCTGTTTCCGGTCTGCAGTGTGGAATATCCATGCAAATTAATCGCATATCATTAAACGATAAAAATCAATCCTAAAAACCATATAATGGGACTTAGTAATGTGAGTATTACAATGATCTTTTTTTGTTGGGGAGCGGTTTCATACCAAAAGGTCCATTGTTGGTTATAGTATTTCCTTTTTTCTTTGTTACTTCCCATAATTATCAATAAAACAAATAATGCTAAAAAAATCCCAATTCTAAAAACATAAAAACACTCCCTAATTTACCTTAGTTTTTTCTAAGAAGTCCTGAATAATCTTGAAAACCGGTATTAAAACAAACACACAAAAGATCAAGGAATAAGTGGCTGATTTACCATCCACTTCATAGGATCCCCATTTATTACCCCATATTTTCAAATATGCTTTAGCATAACAAAATCGTAGAAAAAAATAAAAATTTTCCATTATTACATATTTTCTCAAAAGTAATTAATGAATTCTTTACCGCAATTTACCGGAATAAAACTCTTGACTTCATCGTTCCATCGGTTAATCTTCAAATAATGCTAAATTCCCTATTTCACTGATAAATTACCGGTTTAAGGTGAGAGGTTACCAGGCTCATAATTGAGATGTCTTGCAAGAATTGGTTTTATTGTAATTATACTATTGAAATGCGATATTATAAAGAGACATTTAACCCGATTAAATTAATTTTTTAATACCCTTTGCAATTGCCTGGCTGTTTTAAATCCACATTGGGAAGCTATATACTCAATAGTATAGTCAGGATTATTAAGCATGGTATTTGCGTATTCCTTTCGTAATAACGTTAAGTACTCCAGGACAGTAGACCCAGTTTTTTCTTTAAATACCCTGCTTAAATTTCTTGCGCTCATGCCAACAAGAGATCCAAGAGATTCTATACTGTTGTTTTTAGAAAGATTGTCGATCATATAATCCTGCACCTCATGAAC
>JAYTOS010000419.1:0-8522 GCA_043747705.1 Bacteroidota bacterium | reverse complement strand
CTAAACATTTACTCTCTGCGAAAACTCCGCTCCTCTGTTTCTCTGCGGTAAAAAAATTCTTCTGATGGAAAATAGTTTCAAATGATTGTCTCTTTCACCGCAGAGGCAGGGAGAGGCAGAGATAACCGCAGAGTTATTTATTGCTTTTTCTTAGAACGATTTTTAACCCGCTCCACAATTCACTTACCGCGCAAACTTTTACATCAACCCAACCTGTGGGCAATACAATTTCCCGAATGCTGTCTTCTGTAATATCAGTAGGTATTTTTGCTGCTTTTTTATACCAGGAGATCCAGATGATGGCATTGGCCGGTAGTTTTTTGATGAGCTGTAAAGTTTTTTTCCAGTTCAAACCTTTTTACGGCAAAGAGATGCACAAAATCAGCTGAACCGGACCGGATAACCTGTTTTTGGATATCAGTTTCGAGCCATTCGATATAATTATCAGGAGGGTTAATCAATAAAACCTTCATTTCGGGCTTGATGCCGAGTTTTTTCGCCAATGGGGTACCAGAATAACCTACTGTAGCCATCTGCTTGATTTATAGGGTACTAAGTTCAGGAAAAATCTCTGAATTCACATTTGGGAGGCCTCTATTCACCTGTTATCCACAGGAATTCACAACAAATCGTCCTCTATTACTAAAAAATCAGTTCAAATCCTTACCTGTATTGTATTACAGGTCAGCCATTTGTGTGGATAAATAGAAATACACTAATTCGGGTTTAAAAGTGGGAAAAAGTGTTATTTTGTGTCAACAAGTGGTAATCTTGAAAATATTTATACCCAAATGAACGGATTTCACGGCGAATATGAGGCTACGGTAGATGCGAAAGGGCGCTTCCTGATTCCGGGCGGACTGAAAAAACAGTTGCCTGAAGGGGAAGGTCGTTTCATACTCAGCCGTGGTTTTGAAAAATGCCTCACGTTGTATCCGATGAAAAGTTGGGAATTAATTATTGCAAAGATCAGCCAGTTGAATGATTTCGACCCCAAGGTACGTCAATTTCGCCGCCAGTTTTTGGGTGGGGCAACCGAGGTGGAATTGGATTCTGCCAACCGTATGTTGTTACCCCAAACACTGAAAGAATTTGCAGGGTTAGGCAAGGACATTGTTCTCGCCGCCGCATTGGACCGATTCGAGATCTGGGATGCCGGTAAGTACAAACAGCTCTTTGAGGATTTTTCACCCGAGGCTTTCAGTAGCCTGGCACAGGAAGTGATGGCTGCCAAAAATGTTGAATGATGAATTATGAATGCTGAATGAAAGAAAACAAAGACAAAATGGAAGGTGCAGAAAAAAAAGCAACCATCAGTCACCAGCTTTCAGAAAATGACTATCACATTCCTGTCCTCTACAACGAAACCTTAGATGGCCTGGCCATTAAACCGGATGGTGTGTATGTGGATTGCACATTTGGCGGTGGTGGCCATAGCAAGGGTATCCTTGCGCAGTTAAGTGCGAAAGGAAAACTATTTGCTTTTGACCAGGATGCCGATGCGCAAACAAATATGCCCGCTGATGACCGGGTGGTTTTTGTGCCGCAGAATTTCCGTCACCTGCAACGAATGCTTCGTTTGCATAAAGTGTTGGAAATAGATGGGGTATTAGCTGATCTCGGTGTTAGCAGCCACCAGTTTGATGAAGGTGATCGCGGTTTTTCTATCCGATTCTCAGGCCCGTTGGATATGCGAATGGACAGGAGGCATGGCTCAACAGCTGCCGATATCATACGCACTTACAACGAGCAGCAGTTGCATAAACTGTTTGAGCAATATGGTGAAGTAACCAATTCAAAAACATTGGCGAAACACATTGTGCAGGAACGGAAACATTTGCAGTCGGCAACCATCGAACAGTTTAAGGCGATGATCAGTCCGGTGGTGAAAGGAAATCCTAATAAGTATTTGGCGCAGGTATTCCAGGCTTTGCGAATTGAGGTGAATGACGAAATGGGTGCGTTGAAAGAGATGCTGCAGCAGGTTCCTGCTGTGCTGAAAAAGGGTGGCCGTGTTGCCATCATCACCTTCCATTCTATAGAAGACAGGGTAGTGAAGAATTTCTTCCGCCAGGGCAGTTTCGACGAAACACCTGATAACCCCCTCATGTCTGTAACAAAGGAGGAAATATTAAAAATAGTCACTAAAAAACCAATAACAGCAGGGACTGAAGAATTGAAAAGGAACAATAGAAGCAGAAGTGCAAAGCTGAGGGTAGCAGAGAAAGTTTAGTTATGCGGGAATGATGAAATGTGAATGATGAGTAAAGAAAAAAAGCCGAAGTGTGCGACGCAAGAAAAGCAAGATTGAAATACAAAAGCTGGTAAAATAAAAATGGCCGAACAAACAAACGATAAGAGTATTAAAAACCCGCTGAAGGGATTGTTTAATTATCAATGGATAGTGAAGAATATTCCTTTCTTTTTGTTTTTATCTGTCTTGACTGTCTTGTATATCGCTAACGGACATAAAGCCGACAGGACAATTAGAAAAATAAACAGTACCACTAACGAATTGAAGGAATTGCAGTATGAATACAAGACGCTGAAAAGCGAAGTGATGTTTAAAAGTGAAGAGCAGCAAATAGTGAAAGCATCAGAACCATTGGGTTTGAAAGTAAGCAAGGAAATGCCACAACGATTGCAGGCGGAGAAAAAAATAAGTAATTAACAATGGATGTAAAACGCGACATACTATGGAGAGTTTACCTCAGTTATATACTGGTGGTGATAGTATGCGTGGCCATTTTTGGAAAAGCAATTTATATACAACAGGTACAGGGACCGCACTGGCGCAGTATGAGTGACAGCCTGCACCAGAAATTGGCCGAGATAGATGCAGAACGGGGAACTATTTACAGCGAAGACGGACAGATGCTGAGTACCAGTATTCCACAGTTTGATATTTATATTGATTTCAGGGTAGCATCATTGAGGGAAAAGAACGGAATACTTTTTCGTTCGAACATTGACAGTTTGAGTGAGTGTTTGGCAAACCTTTTCAAAGATCAATCAGCCGGTGAATATAAAATGATGCTGCAGCAGGGGTATAAAGATGAGGATGGCTATTTTTTATTGCATAAGAAAATATCATTCAGGGAATATGACCAGTTAAGAAAATTTCCGCTCTTCAAATTAGGCAGGTATAAAAGCGGGATGATTGCCAATGAAAAAACAATCCGCCTGAATCCCTACCAGATGCTCGCTTTCAGAACCATTGGGCTGGCAAGGGATTCGAATAAAGTGGGACTGGAAATGACCTATGATAGTTTATTGAAAGGAAGAAACGGAAAACAAACGGTAAGAACCATCGCCGGTGGTGTAAGTGTACCTGTTGATGATACATATGAAATAGAACCAGAGACAGGAAAAGATATTGTAAGTACCATTGATGTTTTCATACAGGATATTGCAGAGAATGCTTTGATGAAAATGATGCTGAAGAATGAAGCGGAACATGGTTGTGCCATTGTGATGGAAGTGAAAACAGGGAAAATAAAAGCCATCGCCAATTTAGGTAAAAGAAAAGATGGTAGTTATTGGGAGGATTTTAATTATGCCATCAACCCATCAGAGCCGGGGTCTACATTTAAGCTGGCAACCTTAATGGCGTTATTGGAAGATAAAAAAGTAAAGCTAACCGATGTAGTAAACCTGGAGGGTGGTACCTGGCATATAAACGGGCAAACTGTTTATGATGCTGAGCAGCACGGATTATTCAATGCAACTGTAAAACAGGCTTTTGAGCATAGTTCTAATGTAGGAATGGCAAAACTGGCCTGGAATAATTATGGTAATAACCCCAACCAGTTTTTGAGGCACCTTAAAAAAATGAGAATGGATACACTTACCGGTATCGACCTTACCGGAGAAAGGAATGCAATCATTTTCAGGCCCGGCAGCAAATTATGGGGGCCAACAACATTACCGTGGATGGCATTTGGCTATAACCTTGCCGTTACACCATTGCAAACAATCACCTTATATAATGCTGTTGCTAATAATGGCAGAATGATGCGGCCATACCTGGTGAGTTCGGTAAAAGAGGAAGGCGTATTACTTAGGGATTTTCAACCTAAAACAGTAGATGAAAAAATATGCAGTGATCAAACCTTACAACAATTACGCGAATGTCTCGAGGGAGTATGTATAGAAGGAACTGCCGTAAAACTTTTTAAAAATACACCATACCATGTAGCAGGGAAAACAGGCACTGCCCTGGTGGCAAACGGAAAACTGGGTTATGCTGATAAAATTTACCAGTCTTCTTTTGCGGGATATTTTCCGGCAGAAAATCCCCAATACACCTGTATTGTAGTGATCAAGAATAAACCGCATGCGTTAATACATTTTGGTGCGGATGTGGCCGGGCCGGTATTCAAAGAAATTTCAGACAGGCTGTATAGCACTTATATCAGGCAAACAAATACGGCAGGTGCACAACAGAAAAAAAATGATAGTAGCATTTTCAGTTATGCAGGATCAAAAGAGGATATGACCTATATATCAGCAAAACTAAAATTGAAATATGCTGACTCAACAGGAAAGGCTGATGAATGGATTAACATGAATGGTAAAGATGCCGCTGTTGTACTGAGCAGGAAATCATTTGACGCAAGTGCAATGCCCCAATTAAAAGGCATGGGCTTGAAAGATGTTGTTTACCTGTGTGAAAATATTGGGTTGAAAGTGAATATAAAAGGGAAGGGAAAAGTAGCGGCGCAGTCCATTATTGCGGGACAGGCCATTGCGAGGGGACAATTAGTGAGTATTGAATTGAATTAGTTTTTCTAAATAAAATAAAAATAACGGTCAGGTCGCTCCAGCACCCCGACCGGATAGAAGATGGTGAAACTACAAGACATATTATATAAAGTACATCTTAAACAGGTACATGGAAGTACTGATATAGATATTGCAGCTATAGAGATAGACTCACGTAAGGTAAGTGCGCGCTGCATTTTTGTAGCCATTCGCGGGGCAAAATCAGATGGTCATCATTTTATTGAAAAAGCGGTTTCATCAGGTGCAGTTGCCATTGTGTGTGAAGAGATGCCGGCATCCTTTTCGGATAGTGTTACCTACCTGCAGGTGAATAATACACAGGAAGCAGTGGCCTATATGGCAAATAATTTTTATGGGGAGCCATCTAAAAAAGTAAAATTAGTAGGCGTAACCGGAACCAATGGAAAGACAACGATTGCCACTGTACTGTTTAAATTATTTACACAATTAGGATATAAGTGTGGCCTGATAAGTACTGTTCAGAACCAGATAGCGGATAAAATTATACCTGCTACCCATACCACCCCCGATGCAGTGAGTCTGAATGCTTTACTAAACCAAATGTATGAGGAAGGCTGCTCTCATGTATTTATGGAATGCAGCAGTCATGCTATACACCAGCATCGGATTACCGGGTTGTATTTTACTGGTGGTCTCTTTAGTAATATCACCCACGACCACCTGGATTACCATAAAACATTTGAAGAATATATCCGCGTTAAGAAACGTTTTTTTGATGAGCTGCCTTCTTCAGCTTTTGCTATTTCAAATGCCGATGATAAGCGGGGTGAAGTAATGCTGCAGAATACACATGCCAAAAAATATTTGTATAGCCTGAAGACCACAGCTTCTTTTAAAGGTAAAATACTGGAGAATGCACTAACGGGATTGGTGATGTTGGTGAATGATAAAGAAGTACACTTTCGGTTGATTGGTGAGTTTAATGCCTATAACCTGCTGGCTGTATATGGTGCGGCAATTTGCCTTGGTGAAGAAAGTGAAACTGCACTAACTGCTTTGAGTTTATTAAGCGGTGCAGAAGGAAGGTTTGATTACAGCATAAGCAGTGGGTTGGTAATAGGCATAGTTGATTATGCACATACGCCTGATGCGTTGGAAAATGTATTGATGACGATAAAGAAACTGCGTAAAGGACATGAACAGATTATCACCGTAGTAGGGTGTGGTGGTGACAGGGATAAAACGAAACGGCCCATCATGGCACAGACTGCCTGTGATTTGAGTGACAGGGTGATATTAACCAGTGATAACCCACGCTCAGAAGATCCATCGGCCATATTGCATGATATGGAACAGGGGTTGAACAGCGCGGCAAAAAGGAAATACATCTCTATTGTTGACAGGAAAGAAGCCATTAAAATAGCAGTAGGGTTTGCCAACCGGGAAGATATCATACTGGTGGCGGGAAAAGGGCATGAAAAATACCAGGATATCAAAGGCGTTAAGTATGCATTTGATGATAAGGAAGTATTGAGAGAAATGTTTGAACTATTGCGAAAGTAGGGCTGGATACTGGATACTAGAAACTGGATGCTGGATGCTTGGTATTGGAAATTAGAGAGAAGAAAATAGAATCCAGTATCCAGCATCCAGAATCTGACACCGGGCATCATCTAACAACTAAAAGTATGTTATACTATTTATTCAACTGGCTAAACAAAGAGTTCCATGTACCGGGTGCGGGATTGTTTCAATACCTCACCTTCCGGATTGCCATGTCAATAATATTGTCGTTGGTGATAGCAACGGTATATGGTAAACGTATTATTCAATTCCTGAAGAAAAAGCAGATAGGTGAGAGTGTAAGAGATCTGGGTTTAGAAGGACAGACACAAAAAAAAGGAACACCAACCATGGGTGGTATCATCATCCTGTTGAGCATTTTAATTCCTACTTTATTGTTTGCCAATCTTGATAAAGTATATATCCGTTTGATGGTTCTCTGCACTGTTTGGCTGGGTGTAATTGGTTTTCTGGATGACCTGTTTAAAATCAGGGCAAGAAAAACGGCACAGGAGAAAGGAGAAGCATACAAAAAGAAGGACAGTGATGGACTGGCAGGCGTTTCAAAAATTATCGGGCAGATCGGTTTGAGTTTTATTATCGGGATCACGCTCTATTTCAGCAATGCAGTAACGGTTGAGCGGGAAGTAATTACCAGCCCTCATGAACAATTACAGAAAGGCGAAAGGCTTGCGAAAGATTCAGACATCATTATCAGAAAATTAAATGGCATTGAGAAAAAATTTGTAAAAGTAAAAACGCCTATTACCACTATCCCTTTTGTTAAAAACCACCAGTTCAATTACAGCAGGCTGATAAGCTGGATAAGTCCGGGTGCTGAAAAATATACCTGGATCGTTTATATACTGATCGTCATGTTTATTATAACCGCCGTATCCAACGGTGCCAACTTAACAGATGGGCTGGATGGGTTGGCGGCGGGCGTAAGTGCCATCATTGGGGCGGGTATAGGCGTATTTGTATATGTAAGTGGTAACTACATATTTGCCGATTATTTTGATGTGATGTACATACCTAATCTTGGAGAACTTTCGATTTTTGTTGGTGCATTTGTCGGGGCCTGTATTGGATTTTTATGGTACAATGCATACCCCGCACAGGTTTTCATGGGTGATACCGGAAGCCTTGCTTTGGGTGGAATCATCGCTTCATTGGCATTCATCGTTCGGAAAGAATTGTTGATCCCTATTTTTTGTGGTGTGTTTTTGATCGAGAGCCTGAGTGTGATTATACAGGTATCTTATTTCAAATACACAAAGAAAAAATTCGGGGAGGGCAGGCGGGTGTTCCTCATGAGTCCGTTACACCATCACTACCAGAAAAAAGGATTTCATGAAAATAAAATAGCGATCAGGTTCTGGATCATTACCATCATTTGCGTGGTATTGTCAATCGTTACGCTGAAAATACGATAAGAGAAATGAGTCACAGACTGGTCATATTAGGTGGTGGGGAAAGTGGTGTGGGTGCGGCCATACTGGGTAAGAAAGAAGGGTATGAAGTATTTGTAAGTGATGGCGGCTCCATCAAACCAACCTATAAACAAGAGCTCTTTGATAACGGAATTGATTTTGAAGAAGGCCAGCATACGGCTGAGAATATATTGAATGCGGATGAAGTAGTGAAAAGCCCGGGGATACCTGAAAAGAATGAAATGGTAAAACAGATCAGGACAAAAGGTATACCGGTAATCAGTGAGATAGAACTGGCTTATCGTTTTAAAGGTGATAGTAAAATAGTTGCCATCACGGGTAGTAACGGTAAGAGTACCACTACTGCATTGCTCTATCATATCTGTCAAACAGCCGGAATGGAATCTGCCATGGTAGGCAATATTGGTATTTCATTTGCCAAACAGGTGGCATTGGATCCGAAACCGTTGTATGTGGCTGAAATCAGTTCTTTCCAGTTAGATGATATTAAAACGTTTCGTGCAGAGATAGCTGTGTTGCTGAATATTACTGAGGATCATCTCGACAGGTATGCGTACCGGTTTGAGAATTATATCAACAGTAAGTTCAGGATTATCGAAAACCAGATAGAACAGGATCATTTTATCTACTGTGAAGATGATGAAGTGATCATGCAAAGAATCCCATTACTAACCATTCATACTAACCCATTACCATTCTCTATGAAACACGAAGTAAAAAAAGGCGGCTACATCAAGGGCGACCAGATGATGCTGAGAA
>JAYTOS010000418.1:0-7690 GCA_043747705.1 Bacteroidota bacterium | reverse complement strand
CCTTTAAGCAAGCTGTATCGGTAAAATACAAAACACCAGTAATGCTAACCGGCACTGATCTGAAAAAAGTAGTAGTTGATTATAATGATGTCGTATATGTTCTCAGCAGCAAAGGGCTGTTCAGGGTAGAAGGGCAGGTGCTGGTTAAAGACCTTAGGTATACACCTCTATCAAAAAAAAATCCTATTGATATCACTATTCAGGAAGGAGCGGGCTATTTATATTACCTGTATGAAGATAAAATACTTACTAATGGTTATGCAGGTGTTCCCTATACTATTCTTACCAAAAGCAAATACAATAAGGTCGTAGTTGCCGGCAACGGTTCAATATTACTGGCAGGGGATGCATCATTGGGTTTTGTCAGGAACAATACATTATCAGAAATTGTATTACCGAAAAATGAATGGGTGCGGAACGTATATATACATGATGGTATTTTTTATGTATTGGGGAAGGAAACCATCTATCGGGTGACCGGTGATAAATTATCTGTTTTATATTCTGCTAATGATATCCAGACCCTTGCATTTCAAAAAAATGCGATCATTATAGGAACGGCTAACGGTTATTATGGTATTGATCGTGTCAGTGGCAACCTCAGCTTTGCTTTGAAGAATAATGTACCGGTTCCCGATATCCGGTCTTTATTGATTGTGGGCGGAAACTTATGGGCAGGTACTAATGATGGAGCTTTTATGAAGGAGGCCGAAGGTACTTATCGCTATTATGCATCTCAACGATGGTTGCAGGATAATGATGTTACAGGTCTGGCAGCAGACAGTAAAGGGAATATCTTTTGCCTTACCAGAACAGGACTTAGTAAAATCAATTTCCTTATACAAACCCTGGCGCAGAAAACTGCATACTACCAGGATAAGATCAGGCAGCGCCATATACGCTATGGCCTTATCTCAGAAGTATTTTTTCAAAAGCCGGGCGACCTGGAAACCGCAGAGATGAAGGATACTGATAATGATGGCTTATGGAGTTCATTCTACCTGGGAAGCCAGGCTTTCCGTTATGCGGTAACCAAAGAGAAAGAAGCCAAACGTTTTGCGTGGGAAACATTTGAAGCATTTGAAAGATTAATAACCATAAACCCATTAAAAGGGTTTCCTTCCAGAACATTTGAACGGATCGAATACCGTAACTCGGATCCTCAGGCATGGAGAAAATCACAGGACCCCGAATGGGAATGGAAAGGAACCACCAGCAGTGATGAATTTGTAGGACATATTTTCGCTGCAGCGGTAATGAGTCAGTTTGTATCTGAAACACTCGTGGAGAAAAAAAGAGTAGCGGATTTTATTGATAAGATACTCATGCATATCATCGACAACAATTATTATTTTGTTGATGCCGATGGCAAACCTACCCGTTGGGGAAGATGGAACCCTGAATACATTAACTGGTTCCCAGAATCTATCAGCGACAGAAAGCTGGGTAGCACTACCATTATCGCAGGCCTTCAATTGGGGTATGCATTAACAGGCAAAACGATTTATAAATCAGAAGCCTACCGGCTGATGAACCAGCACAATTACCTGAAGAATATTTTAATTGATTGTAACAAGATAGCCGTAACACCAGGGTATGTGAACATGGGCGATACACTGGGTGATGGATGGAACCACTCAGATGATGAGATGGCATTCCTTGCATACTGGCCATTGTATCATTTCGCTTTTACTAATACATTGAAAAAAAAATATGCCAGAGCGATACGCAATCACTGGCAGGCGGAATTACCGGAACGTGATGGGTTATGGAATGTGATCGCTAAAGGAACAGCAGGCGTGTATGACAAAGAATCTACTTTCTGGTACCTCCATGAATTTCCAATAGACCTTGTCCGATGGTCGGTAAAAAACTCGCATCGAAAAGACATTGTTTTTCTTCCCGATAACCTGCGGGGGCAAACTACCAAAATACAGATCCCATTATCTGAGCAACCAATGCATAGGCACAATACCAATCCGTTTAGATTAGATGGTGGTGATGACGGACGTGCAGAACTTGCGGGGGATGAATATCTCCTTCCTTACTGGATGGCCCGCTATCTGAAAGTGATCAAATAAATAATCAGTATCTGAAAAATGAATTAACCAGGCTTATATGAAAATTGTACCCGGTATCTGTGCGTTTTTATTTTCTATAAATGTATCAGCTCAATCATCTCCTAAAATCGTAGTAGGCATGATGGTAGACCAGATGCGATGGGATTATTTAATGCGATATCAAAACAGGTATCAGGCAAATGGATTTAAGCGATTATTGAAACAAGGATTCCGTTGTGATAATACGTTAATCAATTATGCGCCAACAATTACAGCTTGTGGCCATACGGCAGTATACACTGGTTCTGTTCCTGCTATTCATGGCATTGCAGGTAACAGTTGGTTTGACCGTTCACTTAACCGTTCGGTTTATTGTACAGATGACAGTTCGGTTACTACTGTTGGCAGCAATAGTGTAGCAGCAGGAAAAATGTCTCCGCGAAATTTATTAACCACCACTATTGGAGATGAATTGAAATTAGCTACCAATTTCAAGAGCAAAGTGGTGGGTATTGCTATTAAAGACAGGGCCAGTATTTTGCCGGCGGGCCATTCAGCTAATGCTGCTTTTTGGTATGATGGGCAAACAGGTAATTTTATTTCCAGCACATATTATATGAATGAACTGCCTCTTTGGGCAAAACAGTTCAATAAAAAAAAACTGGTAAACAAATATCTGAATAACGACTGGAACACATTTTACCCGATTGATACCTATAAAGCAAGTACTTCTGATAATAAATCGTATGAGAAATCATTCGGCTATGAAAAGAACCCCATATTTCCCCACCTGTTGCGCGATGCAGCCGGTACGAATTATGGTATGATCCGTTCTACTCCGTATGGTAATACATTCACTTTCGATTTTGCCAAAGCGGCTATTGAAGGGTATGACCTGGGTAAAGATTCTGTAACGGACTTGCTGGCCATCAGTTTTTCAAGTCCAGATGCCATCGGCCACCAGTTTGGTCCGAATTCCATTGAAATAGAAGATAACTACCTGCGATTGGATAAGGATATAGCCGATTTCTTTCAGTATCTCGATCAAAAATTTGGGAAAAACGGGTACCTGTTTTTTTTAACAGCTGATCATGGAGTATCACATTCACCGGGGTTCTTGCAGGAGAATAAATTACCCACTGGTATTTTTACAGACCCTACGGCAGAATTGAATAAACAGCTGAAAGAGAAATTTTCGATTGATAAGTTAATAATTGAAATCGATAATTATCAACTCTATCTTGATAAGGAAGCCCTTAAAAAGAAAAATATTTCATTGTCAATAGTAGAAGAGGAGGTGATAAATTTTTTAAATAAACAGCCCGGAGTAGCAAATACTATGAGTACAAGATTCCTTGGCAGTTCCAATCTTCCGGAGCCTTTGAAAACGATGTTCATAAATGGGCAGTCTGCCAAACGGAGCGGAGATATATTATTCATACTGGAACAGGGATGGAAAGTAGGCAACGGATCAGGCGCAGACCACGGCCTCTGGTATCCAGAGGATGCACATATCCCTTTGGTATGGATGGGGTGGGGTATTGAACCGGGTAAAACCAATCGCACGATCGGGATAACAGATATCGCACCAACTCTGGCAGCATTATTAAATATACAGTCACCCAGTGGTTCGGTCGGACATGTGATTACGGAAATAACAGACCACGGTCAGCATTAGTGAAAGTCAATTGTTTAAAATATTACAAAGTATATAATTCAAACGCATGAGGTATTTCGTCCTGTTATTCATTGTATGTTTTGTAACTGCTCAACTTTCTGCTGCACCGGTTAAGGATAGTAATTGGACATACCGTATTCCCAACAGCATACCGGATGTTTATCATTCTTCTGATGAAGTTTCTTTTACCGGTTTACTGAATGAACATGTGATTATCAATTTAGAAAAGCGCCTGTTAAAAATAGACTCTGCTATTTTATTATCCGGGTTTGTTCACAGGCCGGGCAAACAATCATGGATCGGTGAACATGTAGGTAAATTTTTATTTTCTGCCGCCAACAGTTACCGCTATTCCCATGATAAAAGAATTAAAGCATTGATGGACGATATGGTTAAAAAATTTATCGCCACTCAATTACCGGATGGTTACCTGGGCACTTATACACCGGATAAATACTGGAAGTCATGGGATGTATGGGCACATAAATATGCGATGATAGGGCTAATGAGTTATTATTCCGTTACCGGAAACCAGCAGGCATTGGATGCAGCAAAAAAAGTGGCTGATCTAATTTGCCGAGTTTTTGGTGAACAGATGGGACAGTTAGATCTGAATAAAGCAGGCTATCAGGTTGGTATGGCACCAGGAAGTATACTGGAACCGATGACCGACCTCTATCGTTATACAGGTGATAATAAATATTTATCTTTCGCCAGGTATATTATCCGTGTGTGGGAAACAGAAACCGGCCCTAAAATTATCAGTACACTTGAAAAATATGGTAAGGTAAATAAGATTGGCAATGCCAAAGCATATGAAATGCTTTCTTGTTTTACAGGCATCCTGAAATATTACAGGTTAAGCGGTGAGACAGGTTTGCTCGAACCAATGAAAACAGCCTGGAAAGATATTGTAACCAACCATCTCTACATTACCGGCACAGCCAGTTCGGATGAAATATTCAAAGCCGATCACCAGTTACCTGCCGATTCTGTCAGCCAGATGGGAGAGGGTTGTGTTACCACCACCTGGGTGCAGTACAATGAACAATTATTGATCATCACTGGTGAAAACATATATGCTGATGAAATTGAAAAAACGGTATACAATCATTTGCTCGGCGCGCAAAACCCTGTTTCGGGTTGTGTGAGTTTTTATACTTTGTTGCAGGGTCTTAAATTATACAAGTGCGATGATGGTATGTCATGCTGCCTTTCCAGTATTTCAAGGGGTATTTCAATGATACCCCGCCTGGTTAGTGGAAAGGTTGACGGGTCTTTTTCTGTTCTCATGTATGAGCCCGGCAAAGTAAAAGACAGTATTACGGCAGTGGATGGTTCGAAATTATTGTTGCAGGTATCCGCTTCAACAGACTTTCCAATCACAGGTAAAATAAAATACATAGTGAATGCGGGGATGCATAAAAAATTCAGTATTCAGTTCAGGGTTCCTTTCTGGGCAGAAGGTTTTTCTGTAATGGTAAATGGCGTTCGTCAAAAAAGCATTATTAATGGCCAATTTTTTCGGGTAAACAGGATATGGGGGAGCAAAGATGAGGTACGGATTCATTTTACTATGCCCCTTCAGGTAATTAAAGGAGGTACTTCTTATTCCAACTCAATCGCTTTTAAAAGAGGCCCCCAGGTTCTATCATTCGATTCGGCACTAAACCCCGGATTCATTCCTTTTACTTCCTTGGATCGTCCATCTGAATTTACCCTACAAAATAATCCTGCCTTACTGCCACATAACTGGGTAGGCAAACAGGCTTACCTGCTTAGCCGAAATAGTGCTAAAAATGAACATTTTTTTGTATTGGTTCCTTATGCAGATGCCGGACAGTTGTCAACTATGCAGCAGGTCTGGATACCATTTACAAATTACAGACAAAACTAATATCAATGATTTCACTGTCTTTATCATTTATTGTAGCAGAGGGCTACAATAAAGTATCAATATGCTATTAAAATGACGATTTTTCCAATCTATTATTTTAGTGAAAGGAGAAGTCTTGAAATTTTCGGGCTACGTTGAAAACGATGGTGTTTTATTGTGTTCTGATTACATATAATCTCTGTATTTTTTTAAGTAATGGATTGATAACATTCACAATTAATTGTTATATTGTTTAATAATTACTTTTGAAGCATGCCAACTGAGAAAAAGCACGAGGAATCGATCCTGATCACTCTGCTCGCTAATGATAGTGAGCATGCTTTCAGATTGTTGTATGATCGATATAGTAACCGAATATATAAACTTTCCATTCGTTACCTGAAGTCGCCTGTTCTTTCACAGGAAATTGTTCAGGATGTGTTCTTGAAGTTATGGGTTGAGCGAAAAAATATGAAGGCAGAGTTACCTGTAGAAGCCTGGTTGGTTACAGTTGCTAAAAACAAATTGATCAATCAGTTCAAGAAGCTGGCAGGTGAATGGAATATGCAAAAATCGTACACCAGAGAAATGGGTATCAGTTTACCAGATGGTGAAGAAAAACTGATGAATGCAGATGTGGAAAAACAAGTGCATTCAATGGTTAACAGGCTGCCGCAAATGCAAAAGCAGGTATATCATTTTGCCAAAGTGAATGGGTTATCCTACAACGAAATTGCCACTAGGTTAAATATCTCTCCGCTTACCGTGAAAACACATATGGCAAGGGCCATGGAAAAGATCCGAAAATCCTTGCAACAATACGGAATAGGGTTGTAATAGGGTTCTTATTCCAGTCTTTCTGTTCATTTACATTATTGAAGTAAAATTATTTTGAATTCATGCTGCTTTTGCCAACATCAATAAACCGTCGTTTATGTTAAATCATCATGACTATCATCTGTTTTCCCTTTAAAACGCTTTTTATTAGTAAACACAAATTATGGAAGCAAATCAGTCTGCACCCCTACAGGATGGATCCTTTTCCCAAAGGTTATATTCCCTTGATACGCTAAGGGGTTTTGATATGTTTTGGATCATGGGAGCTGAAGAACTATTTCATGCACTTTTTAAAGCCACCGGCTCCCCTTTCTGGGGAGCCATATCAACTCAATTTGAACATCCTCAATGGGATGGGTTTCATTTTTACGACCTGATATTTCCACTCTTTCTATTCATAGCAGGTGTAGCAACGCCATATTCTGTGGGCAAAGAACTTGAAAAAGGAACTGCCAGGCAATTGTTATTGTGGCGGGTTGTAAAAAGAGCCGCCATATTGGTATTTTTAGGATTGGTGGTTAACAATGGCCTTACCATCAAACCCATTGCTGAGATTCGTTTTGGCAGTGTGTTAGGCCGGATTGGCATCGCATATATGTTTGCCAATATCATTTTCATATATACCCGTAAACAAAGCACACAGATCATCTGGTTCTGTGGGTTATTAATCGGTTATTGGTTATTGCTGAAATTTACTTCTGCACCCGGGTTTCCGATAGGTGACCTTACGCAGCCGGGTAATTTTGCTTCCTTTATTGACCGGACGATTATGCCCGGAAAATTATATCGCGGTAACCATGATCCTGAGGGGCTGGCTTCTACGATCCCTGCCATCAGCACAGGTTTATTAGGAATTTTTGCAGGTAATTTTTTGAAGTATTCTCCCATCTCCGGTCCCGGGAAAGCCTTACGGTTAGCGGTTGCAGGTATTATATGCCTGGTAATAGCCAAGGTATGGAACCTGGATTTTCCGATTAATAAAAATCTATGGTCAAGCTCTTTTGTTATGCAGGTCGGTGGATTAAGCCTGTTGCTTTTGGCCCTGTTCTATTACGTTATTGATGTTCTCGGATATAAAAAGTGGGCATTCTTTTTTAAAGTGATAGGAATGAATTCTATCCTGATTTATATGTCGGGCCATTTTATTCAATGGGAGTATACTACCAAAGAAACCTTTGGGTGGCTTGCACAGCTGATACATGAGCCGTATAATATGGTTGCGCTGGTTATCTGTTATGT
>JAYTOS010000417.1:0-1551 GCA_043747705.1 Bacteroidota bacterium | reverse complement strand
CAGGTCGCAGATTGAAAATTTGAATTGCACCCTTAGCATGGGCTTATGAGGGTGAATACTGAGGCTATACTGGCTTTGCTTTATTGTGTAAATACTGCGATACGCTTTTACATCACTGCTTCATTACTATTAGATCTCTATAAAGTCTCTATAACATCTCTATAAGGTCTCTATAACATCTTTGTAAATGGGATATTCTTTTAGACTTTTTCGTACATCTTGCATGGTGAGTACTGCTTATTACGGATTTGATTAAGATACACATTTTTTGAGATTGTTCAAACACAACAACCAAATATAAAACAAGAAAAACGGGCAATCAATGAAGATCTCAGCCATTTACCCTGATCACTATTCATTATTGTAGTTGCAAAATTCCTTATCTTGACTTTCCTAAACACTTTCCGTGAAACAATTTGTTGCATTGTTATCCTGTCTTGTATTTGCCAGGGGGCTACCTGCTCAAAATAATACTATCGATTTTACAAGCTACTATCAAAAACTACCCGCCGCCTCCCTTCAATTTAAAATGGTGCCTGTTAAAAGCGGGCATTTTACAATAGGTAGTCCCGCTATTGAAAAAGATAGGTTGCCTGATGAAGGCCCGCAACGAAACATAAGTATTGATGCATTCTGGATGAGTGCCCACGAAGTTACCCGCGATGCTTTTGATGTGTTTTTAAAAGATGAATTCACCAGCCAGAATTCTGAGGTAGATGCCATCACCCGGCCCAGCGCGCAATACATTGACTTTAGCTGGGGCATGGGTAAGGAGGGCGGCTTCCCGGTTAATAGTATGTCGCAGTATGGGGCATTGATGTATTGCCGCTGGCTCTACCAGAAAACAGGCATTTTCTATCGCCTTCCCACAGAAGCTGAATGGGAGTATGCCTGTCGCGCAGGCAGCACTACTGTTTATTATTTTGGTAATGATGCAACCCAACTCGGCGACTATGCCTGGTATAGTAAAAACAGCGATGATAAATTTCAGAAAGTAGGACAGAAAATCCCCAATGCCTTGGGGCTGTATGATATGCTGGGTAATGTGATGGAATGGACACTGGATCATTACACAGAAAATTATTATACAAGGATAGCTGATAACAATCCGATGGCTGAACCCAATGCTTCACGTTATCCCAAAACCTTGCGTGGTGGTGGGTTTACAGATGATGCGGAAGGATTGCGTTCCGCTAAACGACTAAAATCTGATCCGGTATGGAACCGCCGCGATCCGCAGATACCCAGAAGCAAATGGTGGCTTACGGATGCAAGGGCAGTGGGCTTTAGAATTATCAGGCCTAAGCAACCACCCTCAAAAGAACAGGTGGAAGAATTTTTTATTAAATATCTTGGACAATAATTATCAATCCTCTTAAAAACAAATCATATGACTAACAATGCTTCCCACAATTCCCGCAGGCAATTTGTAAAACAGGGATCCTTACTTGCCGGTGCACTTATAACCGCTCCACTCTTATCGAGGGCCAACTTTTTTTCCGGTGCCGATGATGTAATTAAAGTAGCACTGGTAGGCTGCGGTGGCCGCGG
>JAYTOS010000416.1:0-4728 GCA_043747705.1 Bacteroidota bacterium | reverse complement strand
AAAACTTTCCAGGCAACAAAAGTAGTAGCCAGAAAAGCGATACTAAGCGCGTAGCTAACATACCCCGTGCCGTAATAAAAGCCTACCTCAATTTCGGTAGGCTGGCCGCAAACGGGGCAATGCTCATGCATCAAAACATTATTTTTCTTATAGGCTTTATCTGTCTTAAATATTTTCCCTTCCCTGCATCTCGGGCATCGGTTGGCTAATATACTGGTCAAATAAAATTTTTTTGGCATGGGAGGGTTATTCATTCGTGCGCAAGTTACTCAATCCTTTTTCTTATGCTGCTGATACTTTTAACGGGTACAAAAATGGCCTATGCATGAAAATGATAAATAGTGCGACTTACCAGGCAACGCATACTCTCTGCAGGTGGTAGTGTTTTTTCACCGCAGAGAGTATGCGTTCCGGTGGAAAGCGCAGAGTAGGGTTATCCTATTATTTTCTCCATTTGCATACTCCGTGAGCCTTTAATGAGAAAATGGGTATGCAACGGGTTGTGTTGGATGAACCAGTCTTTTGCATCAGATGAATTGGGAAAAAAAGTAAACCCGTGCCGGATCTTTCCAAAATCACCGCCTACCAAAATAACTTCCGACCAGTTATATTTTTTAATCAACTCGATAATGGCATGGTGTTCATCCAAACTTTCTTCTCCCAGTTCCATCATACCACCCAGCATCAATACTTTCTTACCGGCATGTAAACTGGCAAAATTTTCAATGGCTGCTTTCATACTGGTAGGGTTTGCATTGTATGCATCCAGGATAATGGTATTAGATTCCCTTTGTATTAATTGTGAGCGACTGTTCGAAGGGGTATAATTTTCAATAGCGGCTTTTATCTTTGCTGCAGGCACAGAAAAATATTTTCCAATCACAATGGCACATAAAATATTGGGCAGATTATAATCACCTACCAACTGTGTTTTTACAGCACTAATCATCCCCAAACCTTCTGTAATCGCCACTTCAAGAAATGGTTCGTTGGAAAGTATATTGCCTTGCACATGTCCATCGGTTGTTCCATAGGGTACAATATTTGCAATGCCGGCACTCATGGTGTGCAGGTAATCATAATCTGTATATACGAATGCAGTGCCGTTATGGTCCCGTAAAAAATCATATAGTTCACCTTTTCCTTTTCTTACACCTTCAACACCACCAAACCCTTCCAGGTGTGCTTTACCACAATTGGTAATAACACCGTGTGTTGGCTGGGTATAGCGGCAATAACTTTCAATTTCTTTCTGGTGATTGGCGCCCATTTCTATTACGGCCATCTGTGCATCTTTTTTTACACTTAGTAAAGTGAGCGGCACACCAATATGGTTATTCAGGTTTCCCTGTGTGGTATAGGTGATATAATGAGAAGAAAGTACTGCATAAATCAATTCCTTGCTGGTGGTTTTGCCATTGCTCCCTGTGATGGCTATAAAGGGAATGCTAAATTGTTCCCGATGATACCTGGCCAGTTCCTGTAGTGTTTCCAATGCATCGGCTACTTTAATAATCCGCCTGTCAGTGGTAACCAGGGCTTCATCTACCACCGCATACGCAGCACCATCCGATAAAGCCTGCACGGCAAATTCATTGCCATTGAAATTAGGCCCCTTCAAGGCAAAGAATATATCACCATTCTTTAATTTCCTGGTATCTGTCTGCACCGAAGGGTGCTGAAGAAAAAGCCTGTATAATTCCGGTATGCCCACTGCTGATTATTTTGTCAAACTTATTCAAGTTTAGCGGATGTTGGTGATAACACGCTGTTGTTCGGAAAAAAAATTCCACAGGTATACATGGGGAATAGACGATTTTATTGCCAAGGTTACGGGAATACTGGGGACTAAAGTCCCGAGTCAGGAGTGGGGAAAATTTCGGTTCCACGCTCTGAAGAGCGCGGTAAGGCAAGAGAGATGTTTCAGTTGCTTACCCCCAATGCCCCGGCAAAATAATAATAGGCAATTCAGTTTCCCTTTTTTTTGCGATAAAAATAAAAGGGGATAAGGATAGCAAGGAACACAAAGTTCGCAAAAGAATACAAAGCCCTCTTATCCTTTTTGAACTTTAAATAAAACATACTTACCTAATGACTATGGACTAAAGTCCCGAGTCAAGTGTGGGGCAATTATCGGTTCCACGCTCTAAAGAGCGCGGTAAGGCAAGAGAGATATTTCCCTTTCACGATTCAAAGAATGTGGAAGAGCAAGAGGTAATTATCGGTCCCACGCACTAAAGAGCGCGGTAAGACAAGAGAGATATTTCCCTTTCACGATCCAAAGAGCGTGGAAGAGCAAGAGGCAATTATCAGTTCCACGCACTAAAGAGCGCGGTAAGGCAAGAGAGATATTTCCCTTTCACGATTCAAAGAAGGTGGAAGAGGCAATTATCGGTTCCATGCTCTAAAAAGCGTGGCAATGCAAGAGAGATATTTCCCTTTCAAGATCCAAAGAACATGGTAGAGCAAGAGGGAAGTATCGGTTCTTCGCTCTAAACAGCGCGGCAAACCAAAAGGGAATATTCCGATTACTTGCTCCAAAGAGGAGGCAAAATAATACTAGATAATTCGGCTCCCCCCTTTTCGTTCCTTGCGGAACCTAGCGTTTCGGCAAGGATCGAAAAGTGATAAAAGCCCCTTATCCATTCATGAACTTTGAATAAAAGATACTTACCTAATGACAATGGACTAAAGTCACGCAACCAAAAGAGAAGATATTTTGATTACACGTTTTAAAGTGTACCGAAAAAATAATTGCGAAATATTTCTGTTTCATGCACGTAAAGTGCTGCAAATTTTTGTCGAACCCTTATTACCCCCCCATCATCCAATATCCAATATCCAGTATCCAGCATCCAATATCCAGCATCCAATATCCAGCATCCAGCATCAGCATCAGCATCCAGCATCAGCATTCCCCATAAAAAAACCACCCTCATTTGAGGATGGCTTTTTGCTCTATGCTACCTTTTCCTTATCTCTTGTTTCTGCGCGTAGGGAAGAAAGTTCCCGTCTTCGCCTTGCGTGAAGTGGCATCAGGGGCACCATAATGTGTCATGGCACAACGGAATCCAAGGTCACGGGTACTTAAATCTTCTTCCATAAAACGACGGGCACCGGGACTTAACCAATAAGCCCTGTCATCCCATCCACCACCTTTATATACCCTTGATTTATCGGATATCAGTGTTGTTACCCCATAATTGTAAAGGATATTGCTGGATGAATCACCATCGAGGTAATTCGTTGCATAAGATTTTTGATAGTTTCTCCTGTTACGTAAAGCAGAGTCGGCTTCAGGTATCATTTTAATACGCCCTTTATCATCGCGTAAACTACCAACACCACCACTCATATCAACTTTCTTGAAAACGTTACCACGGAATGGGTTAAAATCATCATCTCCCACATTGGTAATAGGGCGGTACACATCCTGAACCCACTCATTCACATTACCGCTCATATTATATAAACCAAAACCATTCGGTATAAAAGCAGTTACTTCAGCGGGGATGGCTGCGTTATCATTCAAACCACCGGCAACACCCATGTTATCTCCGGCTCCACGTTTAAAGTTGGCCAGGAAAGCACCCTGGAAAGAGCTTTTCTTAGTATAACGAAGGTTATCAAACCCATCATTTTTCCATGCATAAATCTGCTTGTTGGAAATAACTTCTTCCCCACGGCTAGATGAGCCCTTGGTTTTCTTTTGTGGGTTTTGCATGATATATCCATAAGCGGCATATTCCCACTCGGCTTCAGTTGGTAAACGGTATTCACCATATAAAATACCATCTTCAAACCTTACAGTGGTCCTTGGCCTGCCCTGGGCATCTTTCAAGGGGTTGCTTTTAGATGTGGCCTGTTTACCCGGGGTTGCCTGATATTCACCCATCAGGTAAGCTTTGCTGTTAAAATTATCCTGGCCTGCACCATTCATTTCTTTTTTGATCTGGCTTTTCTTATCTAAAAAACCTTTGTCAATCAAGGCAACTTCGTTTACACGGTCAGTTCTCCAGATACAGTATTCGGTAGCCTGTTTCCAGCTTACGCCTACTACAGGATAGTAATTATAGGAGGGGTGACGGAAATAATATTCTACATAAGGCTCATTAAAAGCCAGTTCACTTCTCCAGACAAGGGTATCGGGTTTGGCCTGCTCAACTACAGAATCCATACCTGCCTGACCGAAAACATTCTCCAGCCAATACAAATATTCGCGGTAGTGAACATTGGCTACCTCAGTTTTATCAATAAAGAAGGAGTTAACCGTTATCCTGCGGGGAATATTGTTCCAGTCGCCCATCACATCTTCCTGGGTAGCACCCATGGTAAACGTACCACCTTGCACAAACACCAGTCCGGGAGCCGTTTGAACGTCTTTGGGTTTGGCAACGGTAAAATTGCCCTGGTCCTTATCATTATAATTCCAGCCGGTTGCGGTTGATTTATCATGCTTTTTCTTCAGGGAACTACACGATGCCACAGAACCTGATACTGCCAAAAGCAACACGAAATTCCTGGTCGTTTTCAATAACTGCATGGTCAATAGATTGAATTTGAAATATGGTTTCTCTCTGAGATACTTAATAAACGTCTGTGCGAATATATAAGATTTCCGGTAATGATTTAAAATGCCTCCCGCCTTTGTCTGTTAGCAAAAGCCTAATTTTAAATATGATTCTTCACAGGTAACAAATGCTGCCTGATTTATTTACGATTTTAATA
>JAYTOS010000415.1:0-6044 GCA_043747705.1 Bacteroidota bacterium | reverse complement strand
CAAACCAATTATCCGCAATGCACAATAAAGGGAACGCCGGTTGATATGGGTACAAAAGAAGAAGCTAAGAAGTTCGGGATTTGGTGTTTAGGGTTTGGTGTTCCGGATATTTTGATCAATAATGCAGGGCAATTTCTACCGGGAAGTGTTTATGATGAAGAAGAGGACAGACTGGAGCAAATGATACAAGTAAATTTATACAGTGCCTATCATCTTACCAGAACCATACTGCCTTCTATGATCGCTGCCAAACATGGGCATATTTTTAATATCTGTTCTATCGCTTCATTACACGCTTATTCGAATGGTGGCAGTTACAGCATTAGTAAGTTTGCCTTGCTGGGCTTTAGCAAAAATCTGCGCGAAGAATTAAAACCGCATGGTATTAAAGTAACGGCTGTTTGTCCTGGAGCCACCATGAGTGCCAGCTGGGAAGGATTTGAAGTAGATACCAACCGCATTATGGAAGCAGCTGATGTGGCTAAAATGGTTTATGCCTCTTCTCATTTATCATCACAAGCAGTAGTTGAAGATATAATAATGCGCCCCCAATTTGGAGACCTGTAAAGGTAGATTTTAGATTTATAAATCATTTTCACCAATCGTGAATCGTGAATCGTGAATCGTGAGCGGTGAATAGTGAGTTGTGAGTAGTCAATGGTGAAAATATTGTAGAGCTATTATTCATCATTCACAACTCACCCCCACGCCCCCCGTAACAATTCCTTCACACACACATCACATTACCATAATACTGCTGTAACATTTACTTCATACGAATAGGGGAGTTTTGCTAAACCCTTAGTATGGAACGACGCCCGGTAGATGTTGTAGTAATGAGTGACCTTCATTTGGGCACTTATGGTTGCCATGCCACAGAGATTGTTAACTATCTAAAAAGTATCCATCCCCAAATACTCGTATTGAATGGCGATGTGATAGATATCTGGCAATTTAATAAAAGATATTTCCCGGTAGCACATACGCAGGTGTTCAAAGAAATCATGAACCTGTTAAGTAAAGGTACCCGTGTTATTTATATCACCGGAAACCATGATGAAGCGCTTCGCCGGTACAGCGATCTTGAGATGGGTAATTTTCAATTAACCGATAAAGTAGTGATGGAGATTAATGGTAAGATGACATGGATCTTCCATGGCGATGTATTTGATGCAACTACAAAAGGCAGTGCGAAAATTTTAGCCAGGTTAGGTGGACATGGCTATGACCTGCTTATCCATATAAATAGTTTGATTAACTGGTGCCTGAAGGCGATGGGCAGGGAGAAAATGAGCTTCAGTAAAAAAGTAAAGAATGGCGTTAAAAAAGCTGTTGCATGGATTGGCGATTTTGAACAAACAGCTGCTGAACTGGCTATTGAGAAAAAATATGATTATGTGATCTGTGGACATATCCATCAACCACAAAAACGCGAAGTGGTTACCAAAAACGGGCGTGTGATGTATTTGAACAGTGGCGACTGGATAGAAAACCTAACGGCATTGGAATACCAAAATAAGGAATGGAGAATATACCATTACGACGAAAAACAATTTGCCTCGGCAACTACACCCGTAGTATCCATGGGAAAAAAATTACCGGAATTAAACGTGGTAACAGATGAAATAGCCTTATTTCTTCACTCCTTAGCAATGCCCTTATGAAAATATTATATTCCGTGCAGGCAACAGGTAATGGCCATATAAGCCGTGCAATGGAACTGATGCCCCATTTAGCGCAATATGGCGAAGTAGATGTTTTTTTAAGCGGCGGTAACAGTCACCTGCAACCCCAATTACCTGTAAAGTACCGGAGTAAAGGACTGAGTTTATTTTACGGAAACACGGGAGGCCTTGATTACTGGCGCATGTGGAAAGAATTTAGTATAAAACGTATCTGGAAAGAAGCCAAAGAATTACCCGTAGAAAAATACGACCTGGTCTTGAATGATTTTGAAAGCATTACATCACTTGCCTGTAAGCTGAAGAAAGTGCCAAGCATCGGCTTTGGCCACCAGGCAAGCTTTCAAAGTAAGCATACGCCACGTGGCAACAAAAAAGATATAACCGGGGAATGGATAGTAAAGCAATATGCAACAGCAACTGATTATGTAGGATTGCATTTTGCGCCGTATGATGACTTTATTTTTTCTCCTGTGATCAAACAGGAAATCCTGCAGACCGAACCCACAGATAAGGGGCATGTAACTGTGTATCTCTCCCATTACAGCGATGAAGTGGTTTTAAAAGAGCTACACAAAATAAAAGATATACAGTTTGAAGTGTTTTCAAAAAAAGTAAGTCGGCCAGCATTATCTGCGAATGTTACCCTGTTTCCTATCAGCAATGAAGGCTTTACCCAAAGCCTTATTCATTCGCATGGAGTGATTACGGGTGCCGGATTTGAAACACCTGCCGAAGCTTTATATTTAGGGAAAAAATTACTGGTGCTACCTATTAAAGGCCAGTACGAACAATTGTGTAACGCCGCTGCGTTAACAGATTTTAATGTATCTGTGGTTGACAAGATAGAAGTAGATTTTCATTCGCGTATTTCGCAATGGTTGGGATCGCTATCCACTGTGCCATTGCATTTATCACACAATACTTATCAAATAGTACAAATGGCGATCGAAAAAGGAAGGGCGTTACAAAAAACAAAAGGATCATTCAGCGATAACCTACTTACAGAAGATGACTTGTTGGCTATGTTCTAAATATTTTCTCCGGATAATAATACCTGCCAGGCGTCCAGTACTTTTCCTGTATTCAATAATTCTGCGGCATATATGTGTAGTTCTTTTTCCATTTCTATAGGACTGATAGAATAGTATTGAAAAATATTTTTTAACCTGTCATCAGTAAAAGCAGGGTTTATTTCGGGTATGTTATGCATATTGCCCAACATGCCTAAATGGTTACCTGTTAAAATAGGGCTAAGCCTTATGCTCCCGGGTAATGCATCAACGCCAATGGCAATTTGTGTATTGGGTTTATCTACTATAAAGAGGTTGTTTTCGTCTACTTTGCAATACCAGTCGCCCCCCAGCCGTGCAACCAGCTGCAGTTTTCTTTGATCTATTTTTCCGTCTTTACCTAAAATGCGTTCATCTATATGCATACACAAAACTTCAGCTATCACTAACTGTCCTGACCCGCCTTCTTCGCCCAGGCTTTTGATTTCATTTACTTTACATTCTAATTTAATTTTTGCTTCTTTTACCATGGGGGGCTTTACAATGGTTGCGGGTTCTTTGGTAAAACCCGATTTTACAAACTCATCCACGCCTTTTGCGAACTCGCAACTGGAAAGGCTTGTTTGTTGTACCATATTGTAATCAACCATATTAATTACACATTCAGGCACTTCACAAACATTTTGTAAGGTATGTTTGGTTGTATTATCCCTCACCCTTCTTGATGGGGCAAAAATTACGATTGGCGGATTTGAAGAGAACAGGTTGAAAAAACTGAACGGGCTTAAATTCACATTGCCTGCAAGGTCTATTGTACTGGCAAAACAAACAGGCCTCGGCGCAATAGCATGCTGCAGCCATTGCTGTTTTTCCATTGTTGATATATCCTGTAGATTAATTAACATAGTTGAAAGAGTTGCGGGTTATTTTTGTTACGGGTTAAGAGATTGTTTCCTTTTTTCAGGTATTGTAGCAGATTGCCGATTTGATTAGTTAGACTTTTTGATTGGGTAATGATAGGTTCTAAGTTTTCATTTGTAACCCGCAACAAAAAATAACTACCCTTTCTTCCTCGCTAAAATAGAAAAATCAGACTCTTCTGCAACAAGTATATTCCGTAATTTTCCCAGTCCTTCTATTTCCATTTCCACCGTATCTCCCGCAAGCAGCCACTGCTCTGTATAATTGGGATCATTCAGTTTTCCGGTTCCATTCAATTCTAAAAAACAACCTGTACCTACTGTGCCGCTGCCGATTACATCGCCAGGGTGTATATCTACACCGTATGCACAACGTTCTATAATTTCGGCAAAGGTCCAGTCCATATCGCCAATATTGCCGCTGCTCACCTGCACACCATTTACCCAGCACTTCATGGGTAAGTTCCAGCTTTTACCGGTATGCCCTTCTTTGGATGGGATCTCAAAATTTTCCAATTCATCCAATGTAACCAGGCAAGGGCCAATCACTGTTGCAAAATCTTTTCCTTTAGCGGGGCCAAGGTTTAACAGCATTTCTTCCATCTGCAACCGCCGTGCACTCATATCATTCATGATCATTAATCCGCCGATATAAGCATCCGCTTCTTCTGCGGGTATGTTCCTTCCCTGCTTACAAATTACAATAGCCGCTTCCAGCTCAAAATCTAGTTTCTCAAAATGATCGGGCATGCATTTTATTTCACCGGGACCCTGGATGCTGTGGTGATTGGTAAAATAAAAAATAGGGTACTGATCAAATTCAGGAATCATATCTACTTTCCGGTTCCTGCGCGCTGCTGCCACATGCTGGCGAAAAGCATATCCATCCCTGCATGATGTAGGGAAAGGAACGGGTGCCAATAATTCTATTCCTTCTATTGGCAATCCCTGTTCATTACTAATGCGGCCACTTTTTATGGCAGCGTTTACCTGCAGGGCAATGGGGTACATATCATCCCAGTAATGTAAAAACATATTCATGCTGTTAGGTAGTTCCGGATGCAGCAGGTCGCAATCGAATAAAAGCCCATCTACTAAAAATGCCAATTGATCGCGGCCATCATTGAGGTAAGAAACAAGTTTCATGTGACAAACAATATTAGGGAGCGAAAATAGCCTAAAAAATGGGGCTCACCGCTATGAACGGTATCTTTAATAGCCTAATTTGGCTGCTATGAAAAGAGAGGCGCTCTATATTTTTTTATGGATTCTTATTTCTCCATACCTGTTGCCGGCCCAGGAAAGTTATTGGATACGCATTAACCAATTAGGCTATACACCCGGCGGTAGTAAAGTAGCCGTATGGTGCAGCAAACTAACCAATCAGTTAACAGAATTTGAACTGGTGGAAGTGGGTACACAAAAAACAGTGTACAGGCATACAGCAGGAAAAGCATTTGGGGCTTATGGACCCTTTACAGAAACATACCAGTTGGATTTTTCATCTTTTAATAAATCGGGCAAATATTTTTTAAGAACCGGAAAAATTCAATCACCTGTTTTTACGATTGATAATGATGTTTATAAAGGCACGGCAGATTTTTGTTTACAATATATGCGGCAGCAGCGGAGTGGATTCAATCCCTTTCTGAAAGACAGTTGCCATACCCATGATGGATACACTTTATATGGCCCCATGCCCGACAGTACGCATATTGATGTAAGTGGTGGTTGGCACGATGCAAGCGATTACCTGCAATACAGTACCACCTCTGCCAATGCCACCTGGCATTTACTGGCAGCTTACCGGGATTTTCCGAAAGTGTTTGGAGATAGCAAACAGGCAAATGGACTGGATGGAACAAACGGTACAGCTGATGTACTTGACGAAGCCAAATGGGGACTCGACTGGTTGATAAAAATGAACCCGAAGTCCAACTGGATGTTTAACCAGTTAGGTGATGACCGTGATCATATGGGAATGCGTATACCCAAAGAAGATAATTTTTATGGAAAAGGATTTGAACGGCCGGTATATTTCGTAAGTGGCAAACCCCAGCAGCGGGGGAAGTTTATGAATGCAACAACAGGAACCGCTTCAATTGCCGGAAAATTTGCCAGTGCCTTTGCTTTGGGCTCGGCTATCTATCAAAAAAAAGATGCTGTGTTTGCAAGATTTTTACAAAAGAAAGCGGTTGATGCCTACGAGTTTGGTATACTTAAACCGGGTGTTGCACAAACAGCTTCTGTGCGGTCACCTTATATTTATGCCGAAGGCGATTGGGCCGATGATATGGAACTCGCTGCTGCACAGTTGTATGGGTTAACCAGAAAAAAAAATACGAACAGGACTTCTATCAATATTTAGTAAAAGATTCCGTTGCTAAATGGATGGGGAAAGATACCGCAGCGCATTACCAGTATTATCC
>JAYTOS010000414.1:0-1934 GCA_043747705.1 Bacteroidota bacterium | reverse complement strand
GTTGTAAAAGTAGAATCTACCGGTGAGGTACGTATCTCAGCAACTTTCAACAACATCATTATCAGTTTTACCAATAAAGCCGGACAGGTGATTAGTTGGAGCAGTGCTGGTAAAATGGGCTTCAGGGGTTCTAAAAAGAATACTCCCTATGCAGCACAAATGGCCGCTGCAGATGCTGCTAAAGTAGCATTGGACGCAGGTTTAAAGCGTGTAGATGTATTTGTAAAAGGACCTGGTTCAGGACGTGAAAGTTCTATCCGCTCTATCGCACAATCAGGTATTGAAGTTACTTCTATAAAAGATGTAACGCCTTTGCCACACAATGGTTGCAGGCCTCCTAAACAACGCAGGGTATAATGAGTTTGGTGTTAAAACCAATCCCAAACCCCAAACAATAAAAGGACGTTTTATCGATTTTAGATTTTTATGATAATGCGTCGTCATTAAAAAATCACAAAACAAAAGAAATGGCACGTTACACAGGTCCCAAGACCAAGATTTCAAGAATTTTCGGAGAGCCTATTTTAGGCAATGGCAAATGGCTGGGTAAGAACAGCAACCCTCCCGGACAGCATGGTGCAGCCCGTAAGCGTAAGACTTTGGGTGAATATGCTTTGCAGTTAAGGGAAAAGCAAAAAGCGAAATATACCTATGGTGTATTAGAGCGCCAGTTCCGTAAAACTTTTGAGGAAGCACAACGTTTAAAAGGCGTTACAGGTGAAAACCTGATCAAATTACTGGAAGCGCGTTTGGATAATACTGTTTACCGTTTAGGTTTAACAGCCAGCCGCCCGGAAGCACGCCAGTTGGTTAACCACAAGCATATTACTGTAAATGGTGAAGTAATGAATATCCCTTCTTACCAGTGTAAGGCAGGTGATGTGATCGCTTACAAACCAAAAAGTGCTGATAACACATCTTTGATCGGTAAAAACCGTGGTAAAAATCCTAAATTTAGCTGGCTGGATTGGAATGAAGCTGAAAAGAAAGGTGTTTTCATCACACATCCCGAACGTGAAAATGTTCCTGAGAACATCAAGGAACAACTGATCGTGGAATTGTATTCTAAATAATAGTGAATTGGAATCGTGAATGGTGAATAAAATTACCATTCACTACTCACCATTCACCATTCACATATTTTCCTTCGAACCTCATGTGGGTCCGGAGACAAACAAGTAAAAAACAAGTTTTAATATGGCCATATTAAGCTTCCAGAAGCCCGATAAAATCGTTTTACAAAAAGCAAATGACTTTGAAGGTCAATTTGAATTCCGCCCCTTAGAGCCAGGCTTTGGTCTGACCATCGGTAATGCCCTACGCAGGGTTTTATTGAGTTCTTTAGAGGGTTTTGCACTGGTAGGTATCAAGATAGAAGGTGTGGACCACGAGTTCGCAACTATGAAGGGTGTAACAGAAGATGTTACCGAGATCATCCTGAACCTGAAACAGGTGCGCTTTAAAAAGCACGTTGAGCACGATGTTGCCAACGAAAAAATTACTTTATCCATTAAAGGCCGTACCGAGTTCAATGCAGGTATGATCGGTGAATTATCACAAAACTTCCAGGTAATGAACCCCGAGTTAGTGATCTGCACCATGGATACCACTTCTAAAATGGATATCGAATTAACCATCGCCAAAGGCCGTGGTTATATCCCCGCAGAAGAGAATAAGATCAAAGATTCTGTTTTCGGATATATCGCCATTGATTCTATTCACACGCCGATCAAAAACGTGAAATACGCTATTGAAAACTATCGTGTAGAACAAAGGACCGATTATGAGAAACTGATTTTAGATGTGGCTACCGATGGAACCATCCACCCGGAAGATGCAGTTAAACAGGCTTCACGTATCCTGATCCAGCATTTGATGATCATCACTGATGAGAACATCACTTTTGATAATAAGGAAGACAAGAAAGAAGATGT
>JAYTOS010000413.1:0-1101 GCA_043747705.1 Bacteroidota bacterium | reverse complement strand
TATTAAACAGGATGGTGTGATTTTACAGTTTACGCAAAACCTTACCGGCGTTATCTTCAGTACATTTTTTGGGGGCTCGGGTAACGATGCCTGTTTTGTATTGGCGATAAATCCGCTAACCGGAAATTTATATGTAGCCGGCGGCACAACCAGTAATAATTTACCAGGCGATAAAACGGGGGTTTTGCAGCCTACCTATCAGGGTGGAGTAACGGATGGTTTTGTAACACAAATAAAACCCGACGGTTCTGCAATTATCAACACAACTTATATTGGAACCAATGATAATGATCCATCAACAGATGGAAACGATTTGGTGTATGGCATCCAGTTCGACAAGTTTGGTTTTCCATACATCATGGGTACTACAACCGGAAATTGGTTGGCGGTAAATGCTGCATTCAGTAATGTAAGGGGCAAACAATTTATTGGTAAATTAAAACCAGATTTGTCGGGATATATTTATACCACTATGTTTGGAACTGCCTCTGGTATTCCCAATATTTCACCCACTGCTTTTTTGGTAGACCGTTGCCAGAATGTATATGTATCCGGATGGGGTGGCTTATTTAATAACAACAGAGGCTATCCTTGTGCAGGCACTGCTGGCATGGGTTTCCTGGTAACACCGGGAGCCATTCAATCGGTTACCGATGGAAAAGATTTCTTCTTTTTTGTGTTAGAAAAAAATGCAGTGAGTCAATTATACGGAACTTTTTTTGGACAAAGTGGTGGCTTTGATGATCATGTTGATGGGGGTACCAGCCGCTTTGATGCCAACGGGATTATTTACCAGGCCATCTGCGCCAATTGTGGTAATAACCCCGGAATATTTTTCCCAACAACACCAGGTGTTTGGGCTCCTACCAATCAATCCAGTAATTGTAACGAAGCAGCCGTAAAAATAGAAATGAATTTTGGGGGTGTAGGTGCCAGTGTAAAAGCCACTATCAATGGGGTGATAGATACGATTGGTTGTGTGCCTTTAAAAATAAAGTTTACAGATACCCTGGCAAAAGGAAAAAGATACATCTGGGATTATGGCGATGGAACCCGGAAAGATACTACCCTTGCACCCAACAATTCGGTTGAACATACTTA
>JAYTOS010000412.1:0-4626 GCA_043747705.1 Bacteroidota bacterium | reverse complement strand
CAACGCCACACGATGCGAAAGGGTTATTGATCGCTGCCATCAATGATCCCAATCCTGTTTTGTTTTTTGAACACAAAGCTTTGTACAGAAGTATCAGCGGACTGGTACCTGAAGAATATTATGAAGTAGAGATCGGTAAAGCGAGGTTGGTAAAAGAAGGAGATGATATTACGGTGATCACTTACGGTGCCGGTGTGCATTGGGCCACAGAATACCAGGAACAACATCCCACAACATCTTTACATATACTTGACCTGAGAACCCTGTTGCCATTAGATTATGTAGCCATACAGGAAGCCGTTACGAAAACAGGAAAAGTTTTGTTATTGCATGAAGATACATTACTGGGTGGTATTGGTGGCGAGATCAGTGCCTGGATAAGTGAGCACTGTTTTGAATTACTGGATGCACCGGTAATGCGTTGTGCTTCGATGGATACACCGATACCATTTAATATGGAGCTGGAGAAAAGTTTTATGGCGAAAAGCAGGTTAGGAGCGTATATAGAAAAACTGGCAAACTATTAAATCAGAAAATGTAACCTTCTCATATCACTCTTCCTCTATGCAACTCAACTTCCTAATCTCCGTGATCTCAGTGTTAAAAAAAAGCTTTATGGCTTTAGCAATTATTTTTAATACAGAGATCCAGAGGATATAGCGTTTCACAGAGAGATTTCATTCTGTTAGTTTTATCTAACCGGGCTTGCATGATGAAAATTGATAAATAAAAAATGCAAAGAAGATTTCCATGAAAAAAATCTTCTTTGCATTTTAGCGTGAAGTCATTTATGATTTAGGCCTGTGATACCTGATTGGTGGTGCAGGCTCTTTCTTTAACTGAATGCCTTGTGTAGGTAATAATTTTAATGCTTCCTGAACAGCTTTTTCTAATTGCGGATCCTTGCCTTCAATGATGGCTTTGGGATCCTGGAAAACTTCCACATCGGGCGATACGCCTGTACCTTCTACCGCCCATTCACCGTCTGTATCAAAGAAACCGCCCCGGGGTGCTACCATGTGACCACCATCAATAAAATCGGGTGTATCCCAGGTGCCTACCAGTCCGCCCCAGGTGCGGGTACCTACTAATGGCCCAACTTTCAGTTTCTTAAACATATACGGTAAGAGGTCGCCACCGGAACCCGCATTCTCATTAATGATCATCACTTTTGGTCCCCAGATACCGGCCATTGGTGTGGTAGAAACTTTATGTCCTTCTACACGGTTATTAAAATAGCCCAGTAGTTTGCGACTCATAATATCAATCATATAATCTGCGGCTGATCCGCCACCATTATTTCTTTCATCTATCACCGCCCCTTTTTTATCCTGCTGTGCAAAATAATATCGGTTGAAATAAGTATAGCCGGGATTACCGGTATTAGGCACATACACATATGCCAGTTTACCTCCGGACAATTCTTCTACTTTCCGCCTGTTAGATTCTACCCAGTTACGCGAACGCAGTGCGGTTTCACTGGCAACAGGAATAACGGTAAGTGTTTTGGCCCCTTCTAAACTGGGTTTGCTGTTAACACGTATTTTGATCTGACGGTTGGCCGTTCCTTCAAATAAGCTGTACATATTCATGGCAGCGGTTAGCGGCTTTCCATCTACTTCCAATAAATAATCGCCTTCTTTTACATCAATGCCCGGGCCACTTAACGGGGAACGTAATTCAGGATTCCAGTTTTCACCGGTATAGATTTTTTTGATAGTGAAGAAACCGTTGTTGACTGCATAATCAGCACCCAATAATCCAACAGGTACAAAAGGCACATCCGGAAAATCGCCGCCGGAAGTGAAGGAGTGACCAATAGATACTTCACCGCCAAGTATATCAATAATATAATTCAAATCAGAACGGTGTTTAACATGAGCCAGCCAGGGTTTATACCAGTTATAAATTTTATCCCAAGGTGCGCCATGCACATTATCAACATATAAAAAGTCGCGCTGAAAACGCCAGCCCTCCCTAAAAATCTGTTCTGCTTCTTTATTGGGGTCAACATATACTTTCATGCCATCAGTTGCCAACCTTCCTTCTCCCGGCTTTGGTGGCGTAGTAGTGCCTGCAATAAACCAACTGATGCCGCTTCTATACAATATATTTTTTCTGTCGAAACTGGTGGCGGCACTTACAATACCCCGAACAAATTCAGTTCCTTTTCTATCTTTCAGACTATAGCGTGATAAAACGAAACCAGGTTCATTCGGTATACTTTCTTCATAAAAAACAGTACCATCCGGTCCTGCTGTTAAACCAAGATAGTTACGTGCCGGTATATTCGTAGAGATGATACGTTGTTGTATACCATCAAAATCAATTTTTACTTTTACACCTGTTGCTGCTTTGGGTCCTGCTGGGGTTATTGTTTTTGATGTATCGCCGGCAGGTTTTGCATCAACGGGTTTCTTTTCATCGGTGCTTGCCTTAGCCGGCTCTTCATCACTCTTGGGTTCAAAAGGCGATGGGGCATCTTTACTTAATACCGCCACATACAATGCGCGGTTAATGGGCGAATTGTAACTGCTCATATCGAGCCAGCCGGTACTTAAACCATAATCGGTGCTGGCAAGAAAATACAAATACTTCCCACTCTCATCCCATTGCGGATCAATTGCATCAGATAATCCATCTGTTAATTGCGTACTTTTTGCGGTTTCAATATTGTAAAGTTTTACTGCTTTAAACTGGTTTTCCTGTATCTGCACATAAGCGAGCCATTTACTGTCTGGTGACCATACCGGATTCAATGATCTGTTGGGGTGCGCTAACCGGTCTGTATCTGCCAGTTTTACCTCACCTGTTGCCAGATCAATATACCAGAGATTATAATCAGTATCGGTAAAGGCAATGTATTTTCCATCTGGCGACCATTCGGGCCGGAAATAAAATTTCTTATTGGCAATCGGATAGGCTTTTGGTGTTTGCAAACCGGATTGATCGCCCACCATCAATTGGTATTCGCCACTCGCATCAGAAAACCATGCAATCTTTTGCCCGTCGGGCGACCAGGTAGGATATCGATCTGCGGCACCTGTTGAACGGGTAATATTCCGCCAATCGCCACTCTCTTTAGGAGCAGTAAATATTTCGCCTCGGCTTTCAAACAACGCCCTTTTTCCGGTAGGCGATAAACTGGCATTGATAAGCGCACCGCCACCGAGGTTGTTCCACCTGGGCCTTCCCCAGTTCAGATCGCCATTGGCATTGATCACAAGCTGTTTTGTTTTTCCACTTGCCAGGTCAAAGCTATGCAGGTAACCGCCCTGTTCATATACCAATGTGTGGTTACTGGCGGAAAGATTTTTAATATCAAAATCCTTATGAAAAGTAAGCTGTTTTTGTGCTTTTGTTTTGGGGTCGTAAGACCATACATTATTGATAAAATCCTGTTCAGATAAAAAGTACAACATGCCATTATCCCATACCGGGCAGCTTTGCCTTTCCTTATCGCCCTGCACTGTCTTGATCGTCTCTTTGGTTTTCATGTTAAAGATCCAGATAGGCTGTGCCTGGCCACCACGATAATTTCTCCATTCCACATCCCAAAGTGGTGATGGCTGGTACGCCATGCTTTGTCCGTCTTCCGACAGGCTGCCGGCATAACCAAAGGGCAGCATTAACGCTTCGGGTGTGCCGCCTTCAATATTTACGGAATAAAATTTTGTAGTGGCAGTAGGGTAACCTTCCCTTCCTGAAGTAAAGTACACAGATTTGCCATCGGGTGCCCATCCCTGAACAAGATCAGGTGAGGGATGCCAGGTGAGCCTTTTGGGTTCACCGCCATCAACCGGCATTATATACACATCGGTATTGCCATCATACTGGCCGGTAAAAGCGATCCACTTGCCATCCGGACTAAATTTCGGTGTGGTTTCAGCGCCGATAGCGGTGGTTAACCTGCGGGCATCACCTCCTTCGCGACCAACTACCCATAGATCATCCCCATGTACAAAAACAATCTGGGTTTTACTAATGGTGGGCTGCCGCAAAAGCATAGTGCCCTGTGCCATAACCATGTTTACGAAAAGAAAGCTACTTACAGAAAACAATAGTTTCCGGATAAGCGAAGGGATGCATTTCATACGCAGTTAGTTTTGAGTTGACTAATTTAACCAAAGAATAGAAGAAAATGGATATTTTATGATTGACGGGGTAGACCATGATCTGTTCGTGCCAATTAGTTACAGAAAATAGGTATCTTAATCATCTTTTAAAAAAAGGATTATGCATAAAATATTACTCATTTCTTCGATCATTTTGTCGCTCAATGTGTGTGGGCAGAATAAAGCTACTGTAAGCCCCAATGCGGCATACCAGCCACCTTCGTTTGCAGATGCTGAACGGTTGCAGAAAATAACTGTTCTTTTTCCGGTTGTTGATAAAATATATAAAGAGTATGCAGAGAAAAACCATTTTCCCGGCTATGCTTTTGGGGTAATGCTGGATGGAAAATTAGTGTACTCGGGTAGTGGAGGATATACGGATATTGCTAAAAAAATACCGGCCACCACCCGATCCATGTTCCGCATCGCTTCTATGAGTAAGAGTTTTACGGCGATGGCTATTTTGAAACTGCGTGATGAGGGTAAACTGACATTAGATGAACCTGTTTAC
>JAYTOS010000411.1:0-2214 GCA_043747705.1 Bacteroidota bacterium | reverse complement strand
GATGATATCCAGATCATTCAGGATCTTGTTGATAAAACAGATGGATACATTGTAACAAAAGGCAGAACAGGGCTGCATATCGGCGGTTATGTTCACATTCCCATTTCGGAAGTTTTTGCTTTTGAGCCAGGGCTGGAGTATTCAAAAAAAGGTTACAGCCTTAAAGGCGATTTTCAAATACCGGTTTTAAAATATCTAAACATCAATGCACGTGCACAGGTTCAATCGCATTATATAGATATCCCTTTAGTGCTAAGGGCCAATGTGTATAAAGGACTGAATGTGTTTGCCGGCCCACAGGTTTCGTATCTGGTGCGTAGCACATTAAATGCAAAACTGGATGTGTTTGGCATCACGCTTTTTAATAGGGGTGTTGGTATTACAGAACGCTTCAACAAAGTTGATATGGGTTTAACCGGCGGCATTGGTTACCAGTTTGACAACGGGCTTAACCTGCAGGCAGGTTACGATTACGGATTATCCAAGCTTGATAAAAATGATAATTACGCAGCTTATAACCGCGTAGTAAAAGTTTCGGTTGGCTTTAGTTTTTAGTTGATGGTTAATGGTGGAAAATCGGTATCCGGCAGCGGGTATCGCTTTCTTACCCCCTAACCCCCTAAAGGGGGAACACGAGCTTTTATGCCTCAGTAGTATGACTTAATAAAACCAGCGCAAATTCATTCATAATACCACTTTCACTTTAAAAATGATTTTCCCTAAATTTGCACCCCGACCACACGGGTTAACGGATTAACCAATTAACGGATTAACGAACAAAACAATGGGAAGAATATTTGAAGTTAGAAAAAGCAGCATGTTTGCCCGCTGGGATAAGATGGCAAAGAACTTTACCCGTATTGGTAAAGAGATTGCCATTGCTGTAAAAGCCAGTGGCCCAGATCCCAATAGTAACCCTGCGTTAAGAAGATGCTACCTGAATGCAAAGGCCTGTGGCATGCCCAAAGACCGTGTAGAAGCAGCTATTAAAAGGGCAATGGGTAAAGATACCAGCAATTACGAAGAGGTAATGTATGAAGGCTATGCACCGCATGGCATTGCCGTGCTGGTAGAAACTGCAACAGATAACCCTACCAGAACTGTAGCCAATGTACGTATGCATTTTACAAAAGGACAAGGCGCATTGGGTACAACCGGCAGTGTGGCTTTTGGTTTTACGCACATGGCCGAATTTAAAATTAAAGGCGAAGGTGTAAATGTTGATGACCTGGAATTTGAACTGATTGATTTTGGTTTGGAAGAAATTGGTGAAGATGCCGAAGGCAATGTGATCATCCGCACAAAATTTAATGAGTACGGCAACATGAGTAAGGCTTTGGAAGAAAAGAAAATTGAAGTTACCAGTGCTGAATTGACCTGGATACCATCCAACACGATGGAATTAAATGAAGACCAGGCCAACGATGTTTTAAAAATGGTTGATCATTTGGAGCAGGATGAAGATGTGCAAAAAGTTTATCACAATCTGAAATAAACAACCCTCATAAGAATAAAATTTTTTCTTAAGAAATTGCAATTGCAAATTTATTCCGCCATCATTTCTTTAATTACCGCAATAATATCTTCCGTATTTGGTTTGCTGAAATAGTCGCCATCGCTGCCATAAGATGGGCGATGCGCTTTACCGGTAATGGTACGTGGCGATACATCTAAATATTTATAACCTCCCTGTTCTTCCATCACTTTATTAAACATGTAAGCCGCTGCGCCACCCGGCACATCCTCATCAACAAAAACAATGCGGTTTGTTTTTTTAAGACATTCAACAATGGTATGATTGATATCGAATGGAAGCAAAGTTTGAACATCCACCACTTCGCAACTGATACCCATTTTATCCAGTGTTTCGGTTGCTTCTAAAACAATACGTAATGTAGAGCCATAGGTTACTATCGTAACATCGGTTCCTTCTTTTACAATTTCCGGCACACCCAACGGCACAGTATAGGCCATTAAGTTGGATGGTAATTTTTCTTTTAAACGATAGCCATTTAAACATTCAATCACCAAAGCCGGATCGTTGGCTTGTAATAACGTATTGTACATACCTGCAGCCTGCACCATGTTACGTGGCACACATACATACATGCCCCTGAGTGCATTAATGATCATACCCATGGGTGAACCGCTGTGCCAGATTCCTTCAAGACGATGCCCTCTTGTTCTCACAATCAGCGGACAACTTTGTTGCCC
>JAYTOS010000410.1:0-1812 GCA_043747705.1 Bacteroidota bacterium | reverse complement strand
ACAGTATCCCATTTTTTCCGCCAGGTAAAATTTTCTGCAACGGATGCCCAGAAAGCGGAAGGGTCTTCAATACTTCTTTTGTAAACCTCTTTATATTCTTCAAATGATTTGATCTGGTAGGGATATGACATGATAACCATTGATTGATAGGATAATAAAGATACAGCAACCCTTTTTGGCTGGTAAAAAAATATGGGTTGCGCTGAGTTTTTTTGAACGTAATAAGGTGATAGGAGAAGCAAGGGGCACATGTTAGTGAGTTGTGAGTAGTGAGTAGTCAGTTGTGAGTAGCCCGTATTTACTCACAACTAACTACTCACTACTCACCATTAATGTGATCCAATGCATTAAAAATGAACATCCCTCCCTTGGAGATTTGAACCGTTTAACGTAAGTTGACAAATATTATCAACCGTATGAAGGAAACAAAAGGTATATGGAAAGTAATCGGTGCCTCCTCATTAGGCACATTGATAGAGTGGTATGACTTCTATATATTCGGAAGCCTTGCCACCGTATTGGCCAGCCAGTTTTTCCCAAAAACCAATCCAACAGCTGCGTTATTATCTACCCTTGCCACATTTGCTGCGGGTTTTATTGTACGGCCATTCGGGGCATTGGTATTTGGGCGGTTGGGCGATCTGATCGGCCGTAAATATACTTTCCTGCTGACACTGATTTTAATGGGTGGATCTACCTTTGCCATTGGATTGGTGCCCAGTTATGAATCCATTGGTTTTGCAGCACCTATTCTTGTTTTGTTGCTGAGATTATTACAAGGCCTTGCCCTGGGTGGCGAATATGGGGGTGCAGCCACCTATGTTGCAGAACATTCTCCTGCTCATCGCCGCGGATTTTTTACTTCGTGGATACAAACCACGGCAACGTTGGGTTTATTCGTGTCACTCGGTGTTATTCTTTTAACCCGCCATAGCCTGGATGCCGATCCGGCAAAATCCATCGCCAAGTTTAACGATTGGGGCTGGCGCATCCCTTTTTTAGTATCTATTTTTTTGGTGGTGGTGTCTATCTATATCCGTTTAAAGATGAAGGAGTCGCCATTGTTTGAGAAACTGAAAGCGGCGGGTACAAGATCTGTTAATCCGTTAAAAGAAAGCTTCGGACATAAGTCTAATTTAAAAATGGTGTTGCTGGCATTATTTGGGGCAACCATGGGTCAGGGTGTTGTTTGGTACACCGGACAATTCTATGCGCAATCTTTTATTGAAAATGTATGTAAGGTAGATTTTGATCAATCCCGTACCATACTTATCTGGTCCATATTATTTGCTACACCTTTTTTCGTGGTATTTGGCAGCTGGAGCGATAAAGTAGGACGTAAATGGATTATGTTAACAGGCATGTTACTCGCCGTTGTTTCATACCAATTCCTGTTTAAACAATTACTGGACCTTACTGATCAGAAAACAAAATTGGAACTGGTTGAGAAAAAGGAAATTAAGTCCACATTGGCTGCTATCCCGCATACAGCTGACTCGTTGCGGACAGTTGTGAGCAAAGTATTTTATGCGGATGGCATGACCATGATTGAAACAAAAAAAGATACGTTATATGCTGCCGGAGGAAAGACAACCATTAAGCCGGATAACAAAATTTCTAAAGTAGTTGGTACTGGTGATTATTGGAAAATGGTATTTTTTGTGTTTATTATGATATTGTATGTAACCATGGTGTATGGCCCTATCGCTGCATTCTTGGTTGAACTGTTCCCAACCAAAATCAGGTATACTTCTATGTCACTGCCTTATCATATTGGTAATGGTGTTTTTGGTGGGTTAACGCCTTTTATTG
>JAYTOS010000409.1:0-3534 GCA_043747705.1 Bacteroidota bacterium | reverse complement strand
CAAAACGGAAGCAATCAATTAATAAGCACCGTTAACGGCATCGCCACTTCAGCGTTAACAGCTAATGTGGCTGGCGATGTTACTGGAAACCTGGGAACTTCTGTTGTTTCAAAAATAAACGGCTCTCCATTGGGAATCACAACCGGCGCATCAAACGGCCAGGTTCTTTCCTGGAACGGAAATAACTGGGCAGCATCAAACGCAGCACCTGCAAATACTACACACACATTAAGTAGTGCAGCCAATACAATCACGTCTGTTGTAAATGGTGTTTCAGTAACAGCCCCTGCTGTAAATTCAATCAGCAATACAAGCAGTACAAATGCTTTGTCAACAACCGTAAATGGAATCGCTTCTGCACCGGTTAATATCATCAATAGCAATTCCCTTACACTTAATTCAGGAGCACTCTCCTCGTCGGTAAATGGCATAACAGCCAATGCAGTGAATGTTTTGGCTACAGCAGGCAATGGCTTAACAGCATCGGCCGGTAATGTTGAACTTGGAGGAACACTTTCTAAAGCAACAGTAATTAATACCGGAAGCAGCAATACCCTATCACTTGGCGGCTTACAAACCGGCAGTTCATCAGATAGTCTATTGGTTGTTGCAACAGGCGGCGTTGTAAAAATGATTGCGGCTCCTGCATCTTTTCCTCAATTGCTGGTTGATGCAAGAAGGACAACTGCTTATGCGACCGGTACTACTTATGCAACATTGGTTTACAATACTACTAATATCAATACAGGATCTGCTTATAATACCTCAACCGGTTTTTTTACGGCACCGGCAACCGGTTTGTACGAAGTAATAGTAAGCAACACCTACAATTTGGGAAACGACAACTCACAGATTGTGAACCAGGTAGTGGTGAACAATGTGATTGATATGGAGAATAGTATTTCCGGCACACACAGTACCGTATCCGGTTCAACCATGGTGAGTATGACTGCCGGCCAGGTTATAAAGATTTTGGTAGGCGGGCTGGTTGGTACTGCAAATCCGTTGTTTGGTACAGGACAACACGTAATGAAGATCATCAGGCTTCAGTAAAATGAGCCGAATTTATATACGACTGAAACCCCCAATTTAAAACCGGCAACAATTAATTTGCCGGTTTTTGAATAAAGGATAGTCTTTACACGTTATTTTAGTGGAAAATTTCCAATAACTGGAAAATCACCCTATTCAAAACAAATTTATGGATACATACAGTATTTTTATAGTAGAAGACGACCCCTGGTATGGAGAGATATTAACTTACCACCTTGGCCTCAATACCGATTATAAGGTGACCAGGTTTGAAACTGCCAAAGCCTGCCTGGCTAAAATGCACCTTAAGCCCGACCTGGTTACTATTGATTTTTCGTTGCCCGATATGGATGGAGACGAGCTATATAAAAGGATCAAACAGGTTAGTCCCGATGTACCTGTTATAGTCATCAGTTCTCAGGAGGAAGTTGCCGTTGCTGTGAACCTGTTTAAAATGGGTGTTACCGATTATCTGATCAAAGATGAAACAACCAAAGACCTTTTGTGGAACAGCATCATCCGCATTCGGGAAAATCAAACGCTGAAGAAAGAAGTTGAACATTTAAAGGAAGAGCTTGGCCAGAAATTTTCGTTCGATAAATCTATTGTTGGGCAAAGCGACAAGCTTAAGAAGGTTTTTACGATGATACAGAAGGCCATCAAAACCAATATCAATATTTCCATTACAGGCGAAACCGGAACAGGAAAAGAAGTAGTTGCCAAAGCCATTCATTACAACAGCGATCGTAAAAAAAAGAACTTTGTGGCGGTGAATATGGCTGCCATTCCAAGAGAACTTACCGAGAGCGAATTGTTTGGTTATGAGAAGGGAGCTTTTACCGGCGCCGTTTCCCGTAAGCTGGGAAAGTTTGAAGACGCCAATGGCGGCACCATTTTTTTAGATGAGATAGCTGAGATGGATCTCAGCCTGCAATCTAAACTGCTGCGTGTTTTGCAGGAAAGGGAAGTAGTGAGGGTTGGTGGTAATGAAAGTGTGAAACTGGATGTTCGGCTGATAGTAGCTACACATAAAGATCTTGCCGAAGAAGTGCGCAAAGGAAATTTCAGGGAAGATCTTTATTTCCGGATAATGGGTATGCCTATTGAGCTTCCTCCTTTGCGGGAAAGAGGGAATGATATATTGATTTTGGCAAAGCATTTTGCAGACGGCTTTGCAAAGGAGAACAAAATGACGGGTGTCAGTTTTTCAAAAGAGGCCAAAGATAAACTGATGAACTACTTTTACCCCGGTAATGTGCGTGAATTGAAAGCTATTATTGAACTGGCTGCGGTTATGTGCGAAGCAAATGAAATAAAAGCAGATGATATTACCTATGCACCAGTTAAACGGGGTGATGTTTTTATTACAGAACAAAAAACACTAAGGCAACATACCTGTGATATTATAAAGCATTACCTGAAACAAAACGATAATGATGTTGTTGTTACTGCAGAAAAACTGGACATTGGCAAGAGCACTATCTACAAAATGATAAAAGAAGGCGAAATTGAATACAGCCAAAACTAGTAATATATCAGCGCTGTTCGATAAATTATGGCGCTACTTTAAACCAGCAATGTCCATATTTTGAAATTTCCTTCCGAAATATGGACATTCATATTTTTGCTACTTACGTAAATAGCTAAAAATCATTTATTTAAAGCCTAAAATAAAGCGGCATAGTTTTAACAATATAGGATTGGATAACATATACTTACGTAAACTTTTTAAATATTATTATGCAAACCTCACTTTTCCAATACCTGGATGGTGCATGGGAAAAACATTCCGTGAGCCAGCTTTTTGACAATAAGGATGCACAGCTGGTCGTGTGTTTTGGCGGGAAAAAGGTTCTGGAAAATAAAAATATCTATTCAATAGTAAAGGAGCAGTTCCCTGCTGCCGAAGTTGCTATTTGCAGTACTGCAGGCGAAATTTACCAGGATACAGTACAGGATAATACGCTGGTTGCTGTTGCTTTACATTTTGAAAAAACAAACATCTGCACTGCATCGGTAAATATTGGCGATTATAAAAACAGTTTCGAGGCGGCCTTAAGCCTCGGCCATAAAATTCCACATAATAATCTCAGGTATGTAATGGTATTTTCCGACGGCGGACTTGTTAATGGCAGTGAACTTGTTAAGGGATTGAACCAGGTAACCGGAGAGGGCGTATTGGTTACCGGAGGATTAGCTGGCGATGATGCAAACTTTAAATCTACACTGGTGGGTTTAAATGAGCAACCTGCCGAAGGCAAAATTGTTGCAGTTGGATTTTATGGAGAATCAATTACTATAACTCATGGAAGCCAGGGTGGCTGGGATATATTTGGCCTGGAAAAAGAAATAACTAAGGCAGAAGACAATGTTTTATTTGAAATAGAAGGTCAAAATGCGCTGGAGCTCTATAAAAAATATCTTGGCCCCGAAGCTATGAATTTGCCAGCTTCAGCTCTTTTGTTCCCATTGTATGTAACTATACCAGGTGCTGTAAAACCT
>JAYTOS010000408.1:0-4662 GCA_043747705.1 Bacteroidota bacterium | reverse complement strand
ATGGAAGATGGTGAACGTGATTTTGTTTTTAACCGCGGTGCCGACGGTGAACTCACCCGCGAAGAAGTAGACGCCATTGACCTTGATGAAGTATCCATTATTCATTTTGGTTCCGCTACCGGTTTTTTACCCGGACCACTGCAGACAGCTTACCAGCGTTTATTACAGAAAGCATTGCAGCGCAATATCTTCATCAGCTTCGATCCCAATTACCGACACCTGCTTTTTAAAAATAATGCCCAGACATTTATCGACCAGTCATGGAATTTTTTATCGGCCTGTCATTTTTTTAAATTGAGTGATGAAGAAGCCATGCTTATTACGGGTGCACTTACCGTAACAGATGCGGCTACTATATTATTGGAAAGGGTAACAGCCATTTTTGCCATCACTCTTGGAAAAGAAGGAACCCTGCTCGGGTATAACAATGTAACAACCACCATCCCCAGTATTCCCATACAACCTGTTGATACTACGGGAGCCGGGGATGCATTTGTGGGGGCGCTGTTATACCAGTTAAACGATAAGTCACTCACCGTTATTAACTCGCTTTCATTAATAGAATGGGAAAAAATTGTAACCAACGCCAATAAAGCCGGTGCCCGCACCTGCGAATACCTGGGGGCGATGGAGGCATTTAAACATTTGAATAACCAGATCTTTCAGTGAGGAGAGCGTGTAATAGTGAGTGGTGAATAGTGAGTGGTGAGTGGGGAATAAGAAATAACTTTACTGGTTTATTTAACACCATTCACCATTCACCATTCACCATTCACCATTCACCATTCACCATTCACCATTCACCATTCACCATTCACCATTCACCATTCACCATTCCATAAATTAAAAATACAGTGTACGACTTTTCTTTACATAACCGGATCAAAACAAGCTGTGCACAAAACAAGCTCGACATAGGCAAAGCAGATCAATTGTTCTATACCCGTTTTATTGCTAATACAGCCGCTATTCATGATTTGTATATGGAACTGTATGGACAGCACCCTGACTGCGAAAAGGTTTTTGATGAATTAATTCAGACCATCATCAAAGCACATACAGAAAGATCCGTATTACAAAAAAAAGAGGATGCCATCAAACAAAAAAAAGGCCATTGGTTCCTGAGCAATGAGATCACCGGAATGAGCTTGTATGTTGACAGATTTTGTAACGGATTAAATGAGCTGGCCGGCAAACTTGATTATTTTACCAAACTCGGTATCAACTTTTTACACCTGATGCCGGTATTTGAAAGTCCTGCCGGAGAAAGTGATGGTGGCTATGCGGTATCTGATTTTAGAAAAGTTGATGAACGATTTGGTTCACTAAACGACCTGCAGGAATTACACCAAAAAATGCAGGCCGAAAAAATGTACCTGATGGTTGATATTGTACTCAACCATACTTCACAGCGGCATGAATGGGCAGAAAAAGCAAAAAAAGGAGATCCTGTTTACCAGGATTATTTTTATATGTATGATAACCGGGTACTGCCCGATCAGTTTGACCATGCCATGCCGGATATTTTCCCCGAAAATTCTCCCGGCAATTTTACCTATGTAAAAGAATGTGAAAAATGGGTAATGACTGTTTTTCATAACTATCAGTGGGACCTGAACTATACTAATCCCGCTGTATTTAATGTTATGCTGGACACTATTTTTTTCTATGCCAACCTGGGCGTTGATATTTTACGTGTAGATGCACCGGCTTTTATCTGGAAACAATTAGGCACCACCTGCCAGAATTTACCCCAGGCACATACCCTGTTGCGTTTGATTAAACAATGTGTTCAGGTAGCTGCACCGGGCATGGCATTATTGGGTGAAGCCATCGTGGCACCTACGGAGATTATGAAATATTTTGGCACAGAGCAGTATACTGGTAGGGAATGTGACTTTGCTTACAATGCAACCCAGATGGCACTTCAATGGGATGCTTTGGCAACAGGCGATACAAGGGTAATGTTGGCAGCGCAACAGGATCTGTTACAAAAACCATTCGGAACATCCTGGATAACCTATACACGTTGCCATGATGATATAGGTTTGGGATATGATGATAGTATGATAACCGCTGTAGGTTTTAATGCGTATGAACATCGAAAATTTTTAAAAGATTATTATTCAGGTAACCACCCGGGATCACCGGCAACCGGGGCTTTGTTTTCAGTAAACCCTAAAACACAGGATGCAAGAATCAGTGGTACACTCGCTTCTTTATGCGGGTTAGAGAAAGCCATAGAAAATAAGGATGCGGATGAGATAGACATATCCATCCGGAAAATTTTACTCATGCAGGCACAGAGTTTTTTTATGGGGGGTATACCCATGTTGTTTTATGGCGACGAATCGGGCTATACCAACGACTACAGCTATCTGAATGATCCGGCAAAAAATTACGATAACCGTTGGATGCACCGCCCGGTAATTGATTGGAAAAAAAATGAAAAAATAGAAGAAAAAAATACGGTTGAAGAAAAAATATTTTCTGCTACCCAACGGCTGATCAGTTTACGCAATAAATTACCCATGGTTTCAGACTTTAAAAACCTCAGCTGGCTACCCCCCTATAATATTCATGTAGCGGGCTTTCTGCGAAAATACAATAATGAGAAGCTGTATTGCTTATTCAATTTCAGTAATAAAGCATCTTATATTACCTGGTATGCTTTTAAAGAACACGGTAAAATACCTAAAGAAATATACGACCACTGGAGTGAAAAAAAATATAGCGTAGGTTCTGACCATGAATATTTAGTGATGGAGCCGTATTCGTTTTGTTTGCTGGAGGCGGGTGGTTAAGAAAAATTTACCAGATATGTATAGGTTATCACAGCAAATAAAGCTGACCTATTAACCATTTATTTAGATAAAATAGAAATATCCTGTAATAATTGCGGCAAACTGAATTGGATTATATCCCAAATTATAATGTCATCCAGGCCAAAATAATCATGCACAACCACATTCCTGAAATCTTTCACCTGCCGCCAGTTAATATGATTATGTTCTGCCTTATATTTTGATGGTATCCTCGCAACAGCTTCCCCAATGATCATAAAATTATGCTGGACAGCATGTTTAGTTTTTATATCACTTGAATAGTCGGGGAAGGCAACAGCATTTGTAAACAAAAGGATATTATTAATTGACTCTTTAATATCCAACAGCAATAAGTCCACACTCCTTTCAGACATGTATAAGATGTTTTTCAACAAATGGCAAATAGTGTTCTTTGATGCCTCCTCTAGATACCAGGTCAACTTTTATCTTGAACAGATCCTCCAGTTCATGTGCAAGCGAAATAAATTCAATGCCGATAGGTCCGTTAAAATCAACCAAAATATCAATATCGCTTTGCTCATTGTAATCATCCCGGGCATAGGAGCCAAATAAGCCCAGCTCTGAAATAGGATAGCGTTTTTCCAATTCTGGCTTTTGGGCTTTCAGGATAGCTAATATTTGATTGGTGCTGTACATTAGGATAAAGGTACAAAAAAGCTGCCTTTCTGCGTGGATATGACACTGAGAAGCTGTATTATATATTCAACTTCAGAAGTAAAAATGTACACTAAGCTGTATTTAAACCACTCCTCCTTTTTTCATAAACGCCTGTAATGCGGCATGATAAACGGATTTACCTTTCGGTAATTTGGCGGCGTATGCCAGCCTCGCTTCGGGATCAAGGATAATGGCCCGGGCATACTTAACTGCCTCCTTAAAGAGGCTTCGGCTTTCCTTTTGCTTCTGGGTAGGCACAAGCCCCGACATATCAGGATATCTGGATACAACAGTCTTATCATTGTATGTTTTAAATACCAACTGTTTGCCGATGGATCCCCTCAAGCCCTGCATGAGGGAATTTTTAGAAAGTCTGGCCATATATCAGGTTTATTAATTTGTTTTAACCTATAGCAGGTATTTTCATTCTGTTTACCAACCTGGCGTTACGTCCATACATGCTGCATGGGATCACCATATAAAAGGCATAGTCCCTTCGTTCATCCTTCGTTCTTTCCTTATGGGTAAAGCGGGGTATATTATGTTTTGTGGTAAACCCCGGGGGAGGGTGATGTATAATTGTGGGGGATACATACAAGATACTGTATTTCTATTATATTTTTTCTCACTGCGGGCAAATTTCTGTTGAAGGTCTTTTGTGTACAACTGGCTCACTTCCTTATTGAAAGCAAATTGAAACGTAACAAAATAACAGCCTGGTAAAAAAAACTCTGTATTCTGTGATAAAAAAAGAAAAACCTTTTTACAAAGACCCGCCCTCCACCAATACAGATTCGATGAAAACTTCTTCCTGGGGATTATTTCCCTGCAGGCAGCACAGCATTTGTGCAAATGCGCGTTTACCCAGTTTATACCCGCTTGTTTCTACATAGGTAATTTTAGGATTATACAAAGTGGGTAGAAAGCCGTTACTGATACCAATGACAGATATGTCCTCGGGCACACGTAATTTTTTTTCATGAATGGCATACATGGCACCAATTAAAATCTGATCGCCCATGCAAAAGATCGTATCAGGCTGGTCTTTTTTTTCCAGCGCGGCCAATGTCACTTCTTTTGATGCTGCTGTTTTATCGGGAAAAGCGTATACAATATTTGTTTGCGGGGATTGTTTGGCAAAAACATCCTGAAAAGATTC
>JAYTOS010000407.1:0-3972 GCA_043747705.1 Bacteroidota bacterium | reverse complement strand
CCTGTTCAGGGTAAGTGATGATGGTGAGCCGGCCGGAACTGCCGGGAGGCCAATACTCGGTCAGATAGACAGCAAACAACTTACCAATACAGCAGTGATGGTTGTGCGTTATTTCGGCGGCACTTTACTGGGTGTGCCGGGTTTGATACAAGCCTATAAATCTGCTGCTTCCATGGCTTTGCAGTTAATACCCATGGTACAGAAGCCGATAGAGATTATGTATGAACTCCAGTTTGATTATACGCAGATGAATGAAGTGATGAACATTATAAAACAATCGGGCTGTAGTGTTGTGAGACAGGAAATGCAGTTGTTCTGTTTACTTAAAATTGGCATCCCAAAAGCAAAGCTGGATGAGGTGTTGTATCGCCTGAAAGAGTTTCATACCATTGAAGTAAAAGCCATTCGAAATGTATGATTATGCTTTCCCGGTCAGTTTATATACATACAGACCCACTACCTCTTTTATAAAATAACTCCATTCATTCAATAATGAAATATTTGGAATGAAGTAATTATCGAAGTCAAACTTTCTGGGTATTACTTTATAATCGCAGGGATATGAAATAAAATCGTACCCCGTTTTCTTAAAAACACTTACTGATCTGGGCATGTGCAATGCAGAAGTAATTAAAATGAAGGGCGGCTGTAAGTGCAAAGAGTCAATGATATTTTTTGAGAATACTGCGTTTTCGTAAGTATTTCTTGACCTTGTTTCCATAATAATATCACTATCGTTAACATTATTGGCCAGAAATTCTTTTCTTAAAAAAACTGATTCGGCAGGTTCATTCTGGCTCAGGCTGCCGGTACCACCACTAATAATGATCTTTTTAATAATGCCCCGGTGGTATAAATTAGCCGCCTGAATAAATCTGTCAGCGTTATTGCCAAAATAGCCCCTGTCATTTTTATCATATCCGGCCATGCCGCCTAATAAAACGCCTGCTTCATACGTTTTGGTAACCGGTAAATCAACAGGTGGTGGCTGCCATAAGCTAACCATCGAACGGTATATAAATGGATTGGTAAATAGAACACCAATAATAATAAGGGTTATAAACAGCCGCTTCTTTATTTTTGGCGACTTGCTGAACCTCATCCAGATATAAAGAATAATCATCCACCAAAAAGGAACGATCAGGAAATATAATATTTTAGATAGGATAAAAAACATAAGCAGTAATTAACAAAAAAAAGCAAATTAATAACCTGGATTTATTTTTTAAACCGCTCACTCACCATCAATTCTTTGCTTCCCGGTGTATATTGATAAAAGCCTTCCCCTGTTTTCACGCCTAATTTTCCTGCTGTTACCATATTTACCAATAAAGGGCAGGGTGCATATTTTGTATTGCCGAAACCATCGTATAAAACATGTAAAATGCTTATACAAACGTCTAAGCCAATAAAGTCGGCCAGTTGTAAAGGGCCCATTGGGTGCGCCATACCCAGTTTCATAACGGTATCAATAGCTTCTACATCGGCTACACCTTCATATAAGCTGTAAATGGCTTCATTAATCATGGGCATCAATATTCTGTTGGCAATAAAGCCCGGGTAATCGTTCACCACACAGGGAACTTTACCCAATTGTTTACTAAGTGTAACAATTGTTTCAGTAACTGCTTTAGTAGTAGCATAGCCGTTGATGATCTCTACCAGTTTCATAACCGGTACAGGGTTCATAAAATGCATACCTATCACAGATCCCGGCCTTTTGGTAACAGCCGCTATTTTGGTAATGGAAATAGAAGAAGTATTACTCGCTAATATGGCACCGGCGGGTGCCAACTCATCCAACTGCCTGAATATTTTCAGCTTCAGCTCAATATTTTCTGTGGCAGCTTCAACAATAAGATCCGCATTTGCTATGCCGGTACCAATATCCGTTTGGCTATTTAGGTTCCCTAAGGTTACTTGTTTTTGTTCTTCGGTAAGCGTTCCCTTGGCTACCTGCCTGTCTAAATTTTTGCTAATTGTCTGTACCGCTTTTTCTAATTGAGCGGCGTTAACATCCACAAGTGTTACCGTAAAACCATTTTGCGCAAATACATGAGCAATGCCGTTACCCATGGTACCGGCACCAATAACAGTTATATTTTGTAAAGCCATGAGAGGGATTGATATTTTGAATGATGGCCAAAAAGCTTCCGGCAAATGTAAAATCTTAGTCTCCCACTTAGCGTATTTATTTAAGAAGATTTTTATAGTACACGAATAACATTGATAAACACCGATTTCATCCGCGAATATCCGTTTCATCCGCGTTATCCGTGTGCCATTTTTTGATTCCTCAGATCAAATCTATTTCTTCGACTTGAAATCACCCCGTTTCCACGCCTGTATAAAGTCGGCCCAGGCTGCAGGGTTTAGAATGTTCATAGGGGGTAACTGCCCGGCATAATAGGCCTTGCTTGCCTGTTGGCGAAGTTGGAAGTTAACGGCTTCCCTGCCATCCGCAGGCATAGAGGCAATTAACAGGCGGCGGGTTTGTTCGTCTGTATTTTTCCGGGCAATCTCATATAGGTCATCAGAAACCTTGTTATTTACAAAATCTCTCTCAAACTGCTCCCTGGTAGGTCTGGGTTTGAGGATAGTGGCTGGCAGATAAGCCGTATCACTTACCAATAACTGAATAACGCTGTACTGGTTTTCTGTAAGGTTCAGAGGTATTTGAATAGTACGGTTTTTAAAACCAACACTTGAAAAAGTAATCCTGTCGCCTTTAACCACCACTATCGAGAATACGCCATCATAACTGGTTATTGTGCCGCGCCCTTTTCCATCCACAATTACACTACAGGATGGAACGCCTTGCAGACTGTCGGCCGTCATTACAACACCGTATAACTGTACAATTGAATCGCGGTAAGGATTCGAGGGGTTAGTCTGCACCTGCGACCAACCCTTTTGCAAGCTGACAATCATAACCAATAGTAAAATGTATCGTAGCAATTTCTTCATTCAGGTCAAAAATACAAAGCCTTTGTACACAAAAATAATCAGATCCTATTTCTTGCAGGCCTATTTGCAACAAAGTAAGGAAGCCAGCGGTTAACTTTGCAGCCTGAATTCTTTTTTAACAAAAACTTTCGTGATGACAGAAACAGATATACTGAAGGCATTAAGCAATGTGCAGGAGCCCGATCTGGGCAAAGACCTGGTAACACTCAATATGGTGAAAGATATAACCATAAACGGCAATGAAGTGAGTTTTACCATTATCCTTACCACCCCGGCCTGCCCAATGAAGGATATGATGCGCACTGCCAGTGAAAATGCCGTTAAAATCCTCGTTAATAAAGAAGCGGTGGTAAGAGTGAACTTCACGGCTAATACATCCAGCACCCGGAAAGATAATCAGCAGGTATTGGCGGGTGTAAAAAATATTATTGCAGTGGTTAGTGGTAAGGGTGGGGTAGGTAAAAGTACTATAGCCGCTAACCTGGCCTTGGCTTTGGCCGAAGGTGGCGCTACCGTGGGACTAATGGATGCGGATATTTATGGCCCCAGCGTGCCTATGATGTTTGGTGTGAGGGGCGAACGGCCGCAAATGAAAGATATGAATGGAAAAGGCATGATTGTGCCCCTGAAAAAATATGGTATCAGTCTCATTAGTATTGGCTTATTGGTAGATGAAAAGAATGCAGTTGTTTGGCGCGGCCCTATGGCCAGCAGCGCTATCCGGCAGTTTATTACCGATGTGGATTGGGGAGAACTCGATTACCTTATCATCGATATGCCACCAGGTACCGGCGATATCCATCTAACGCTAATGCAAACCGTTCCGGTAACAGGTGTTGTCATTGTTACCACCCCGCAAAATGTGGCGTTGGCCGATGCGAAAAAAGCGATTGCCATGTTTGGCCAGGCGCAGATAAATGTGCCAATTATTGGGTTGGTAGAAAATATGTCCTGGTTTACTCCGGCAGAATTGCCCGAGAACAAATATTACCTCTTTGGTAAAGA
>JAYTOS010000406.1:0-22785 GCA_043747705.1 Bacteroidota bacterium | reverse complement strand
TCGTCATTCAGCACTTTTGTAATAAAGTCAAACACAAAAGGTGAATGTACGCCATGCCCTTTTCCATTGGAAGCGGTTATATAATATTTCAAATACCGGGCACCTAATTGAAACGGTGAATACATTATGTTACAGCGGATTGATTAGGTAATTTGTTCAGCAGCCACCCAATGGCATAAGCTGCACACAATAAGCAAAGATAACCGGGTATCTTGAAAAGCAGGTCATACGTGTTCCACGAATAGACTGGAAAAGTCCAGTACACCAATACCAACAGCACAAGCGTGAATAGTTGACTATTCCGGAAATAGCTGTTCAGTGAAAAGAAGGGCAGGATAACTAAGAGCGCAATCCGGATCATAAAACCATCCCACTTATCAAAAAGATGCTCATCATTCATTGAAAATTGCTTGCCCAATTCATATATACCACGTAGTTGCCTGATTAAAAAAACAGCATTTCCTATCAACAGGATATTAGAAACAGCCAGCAAATTAATTGCCAACCTTTTCCATACCGGCCCAGCAGTCCATATAATGAGTAAAATAATGGGGATGGTTACACAATACGCAATTTTAATAAACTCCATACTATTGAAGGCTATACTTTATTTCTTTCCCATAATTGAAAATGATACGCGTATGCATGTTTTTTATCGGTTGGAAATGATTGTTCAGAAACCATTAACCATTCTTTTGGATTCATCACCGGGAAAAAAGCATCTCCTTCGAGCGTAACATCTACCCTTGTAAGATAAATTTTATCTGCTACGGGCATTGCTTCTTTGAATATTTCTCCGCCACCAATAATAAATGCCTCATTATAATCCGCAGCCGTAGCCACTTTTATGGCATCTTCCACAGAATGCACAATCGTTGTACCTTCCGGCTTCCAGTTATTTTGCCGCGTGATTACAATATTCAATCTTCCCGGCAAAGGTTTGCCCAGCGATTCAAATGATTTCCTTCCCATTAATACCGGCATGGCCCAGGTAATGTTCTTGAAAAATTTCATGTCGTTCGGTAAACTCCAGGGTAATTGGTTGTTCTTGCCGATAACATTGTTTGTGGAAGCAGCAACGATGAATGAAATAATCATAGAGAAAATTATAAGTAATAAATGATAAGATAAGTAGTAAGTAAAGGCAGGGCGTATTATGTGAATGTAACACTAGTTAATATCCTGCTACTTACAACTTAAACAGCTATCGGTGCCTTAATAGGTGGATGATGCTGGTAGTTTTCTAAAGTGAAATCTTCGAACTGAAAACCAAAAATATCTTTTACGGCTGGGTTCAGTTTCATAACAGGCAATGCAAATGGTTCACGGCTCAGCTGAAGCTGTGCCTGTTCAACATGATTATTATACAAGTGCACATCACCAAAGCTGTGCACAAAATCTCCATATTCCAGGTCACATACTTGAGCAATCATCATCGTTAATAAAGCATAAGAAGCGATATTGAAAGGGACTCCTAAAAAAACATCTGCACTCCGCTGGTATAATTGACAACTTAATTTTCCATCGGCCACATAAAATTGAAAGAGCGCATGACAAGGCATCAATGCCATTTTGGGAAGTTCGGCTACATTCCATGCACTTACGATTAATCGCCTGCTATCCGGATTTTTCTTGATCTGGTTAATCACATCAGCAATCTGGTCAATCACCTTTCCATCCGCACCCTGCCAGCTGCGCCATTGTTTGCCATATACCGGCCCCAGTTCGCCATTGGCATCGGCCCACTCATTCCAGATACTTACATTATGGTCATTGAGGTATTTAACATTGGTATCGCCATTCAGAAACCATAATAACTCGTACACGATACTCTTCAGATGTAGTTTTTTAGTCGTTACCATGGGGAAGCCATCCTGCAAATTAAAACGCATCTGGTAACCAAAGCAACTGGTGGTACCTGTACCGGTACGGTCTGTTTTAGAAGCCCCGTTTTCTAAAATATGCCTGAGTAACTGATGGTATTGCTGCATAGGCTGCAAAATACATACGAAAACGGGATGAGGGAAAGAATGATAATCACAATGGGGAGAAGCTGTGGATTGCCTTGCCTTCTTTGCTTTTTCTTCGCTTCAATTCTTTTTTGATTAGTGCGAGTTCCCTGCCGGTTTGCCCGCTTACACTGCTGTTTTCCTGTGCCCTCCGCATCAGGTAAGGTATCACATCGCGTATAGGGCCAAAAGGCAGGTATTTACTTACCCCAAAACCTTCCTTGGCAAGGTTAAACGTAATATTATCGCTCATTCCATACAATTGAGAGAAATGAATATGCGGATGGTTATGCGCCAACCCTTTTTCATTCAATAAGCCGGCCGCGAGCAAATTGCTCTCTTCATTATGCGATGCGATGATAACTGATATCTGCTCTATATGATTAATACAATATGCAACCGCAGCATTATAATCCCGGTCGGTAGATTCTTTGTCCGTTTGAATAGGGCTTGCATATCCCCTGTCATTTGCCCTTGCCCTTTCCTTTTCCATGTATGCGCCACGAACCAGTTTAATGCCCAGCATAAACCCTTGCTGTTGCGCAATCTGGTGAGAAAGTTTCAGGAAATGCAATCTGTCGTGACGATACAATTGAATCGTATTATACACAATCACTTTCTCTTTGTTGAATAGCTCCATCATCTCAATGGTCAGCCTGTCTACGGGGTCCTGTATCCAGCTTTCTTCAGCATCAATCAATACACCAATATTTTTTTCTGCAGCTACTTCACAAATAGTGTACATCCTTTCACGAACCCTGTCCCACTCATCGATCTCTTCTTCATGATCATGTATACCACTGCGCAGGCGTGGGGCTTCATCTAATGTTTGCAATAGCCCGAACCTGGCCAACCCGGTTACTTTTATGCTGATAAAAGGAATATTGTTTTGTGTAGCGGCATAATTAATTACGCGGATGAATTCTTCAGTAGCATGATCAAAACTGTCTTCTCCCTGTTTTCCTTCTACACCATAATCGAGTATTACCTGCACGCCATATTTTCCTAATACGCCACCTACATCAGCTGTTTCTTCCAACGTTTCACCACCCACAAATTGTTTGAAAATCGTTTTACGGATAATTCCATGAACAGGCAGGCCTGTTTTCATAATAAAGGGGGTAAGGCGGGTGCCAATCTGCACAAACCAGCCAAAACCCATAGTGCTGAAAAGGAAACGGGCCCCCTTCAGTTCTTTATCGGTTTTGTAAGCAAAGGCATTCTCAGTATTGTCAAAGGAAATATTCATGCTAACGGGTGTTCGTAGTGCGAATATCGGTACACGAACGATAAGTAAAAAAGCTTTTATGCAAAACTTTAGATTATTTTAAAAATGATCAGATCGCCTGGTGGTTAAAAGGCTGTAATACCATCTCACTTACCACCCCGCTAACCGGTTGTTGGCATAAGAACCAGATGGCTTTGGCGGCTTCTTCGGCCATGATCATTTTGTCGCGCTGTACCCGAAGATCAATGGTATCCCAAAAAGAAGAGTCCACTCCGCCCAGGAATAAGTTAGTAATCCTGATATCCGTACGTTTTAATTCTTCCCTGATACTCTGCATCATGCCAGTTAGTCCGTATTTGCTGGCACTGTAAGCCGCCGCACCCGCCATGGGCACTTTACCCAATACGCCGGGAATATTAATGATCAGGCCTTTCTTTCTCGCTTTCATACCTGGCAAAATGGCTTTTACCAGGTAGAAAGAACCCATCAGGTTGGTTTGGATGGTTTGCAGGAAATCTTCTGAACTTAATGTTTCCATGGGCTTAATAATTCCGATGCCCGCGGCATTTACAACAATATCTATCTCCACCCCTTTATCAGATATATCCCTAATGGTCGTATTCACTGATACCTCATCTGTAATATCCATTGTAAATACATGATCGGCTGCAATACCCGTTTCCTTTGCCACATCATTCAGTTTTGCGCTATTACGCCCGGTAAGGAATACGGTTGCACCACTTCCACTGATCAATTTCGCCGCCCTTGAACCAATTCCACCGGTTGCGCCAACAACCAATACATTTTTCCCTTTCAATATTTCCATATAACTGACTTATACATTGATAAACAAAGCCAACTGCATTTTGTTCTGAACAAATACCATACATAATTCCTCTGGCAATACCTACTGTCTCTGCTTGCTTTCTAACTGCATGCACAAAAAATGTAAAAAGTATTTGCGATAAATCCTGACATTCGTGCATGCTTATCACGCACACAGAAATTTATAAATATACCATTCCCATGGTGCCGTTTACCATCGCTACCGGTACCATGGAGTTTGCACAGAACCTTTTTATCCGCATACATACCAGTGAAGGCATTACCGGCGTAGGCGAATGTTCTGCTTTTCCAATGATTGCAGGGGAAACGCAGGCTACCTGTTTTGCAATGGCCAAAGATTTTGCTGCCATATGGAAAAACAAACGGGTCAATGCCATTGAAGAAAGGCTGAATGAACTGGACCTTTTCACAGCGGGTAATTATACCGCCAAAAGTGCTTTTGACCTTGCCTTGTATGATATCGCGGCCAAAGCCGCTAATCAGCCTTTGTATCAATACCTCGGCGGCCAAAGAAAGCCCATTGAAAGTGATCTCACCATCGGCATTGATACCCCTGAAAAAATGGCGGCAACTGCTGTCGTGTTCAAAGAAAAAGGCGTGAACATGATTAAAGTAAAACTGGGAAAGAAGCCAGCTGATGATATTGAAAGGATCAGGCAGATCAGGCAGACTATTGGGAATGATATTAAATTACGGATTGATGCTAACCAGGGATGGACGTATGATGACGCGGTTACCGCATTAACAGCCCTTGGCGAATACGATATCGAATTCTGTGAGCAACCCATGCGCAAATGGAACGATGAGTTACTTCCCGGATTATGTAAACTATCCCCTATCCCATTGATGGCTGATGAAAGCGTTTTTACACACCATGATGCCGAAAGGATTATCCGCAATAAAGCCTGTGCCTATATCAATATCAAATTTGCCAAAAGTGGTGGTATCCATGAAGCCCTGCTGATTAACGAAGTAGCCGAAAAAAATCATATTGCCTGTATGATGGGCGGCATGCTGGAAAGCCGTCTTGCCTTAACAGCCAAAGTACATTTTGCCATGGCGAAAGACAATATCAGATTCTACGACCTGGATACCTGCTTATTGGGCCATTTAGTTGACCCGGTTATAGGTGGAGTAAACTATTCAGGTATGCATTTGCAACTTTCAGATGCACCGGGCATTGGCGCAGATGTGGATGATGCTTATCTGGAAAAAATGGAACAAATAATTATATGATAAGCAGAATACACCGCCTCTGTTCTCACATACCGCAAGCTATTGCCCATTAGCAGCATGACTGTATCTTTACCATCAAATAAAAATAATGGACGCAAAGAAAGCAAGTGAAAGTTTTGTAGTGATGAATGAATTGGTTTTACCTAACGATACCAATACATTCGGCAACCTTATGGGTGGCCGGTTAATGTATTGGATGGATATTGCCGCGGGCATTGCTGCAGGCCGGCATTGCAATACACCAAGTATGACAGCATCCGTGGATAACCTGAGTTTTAAAAACCCTATTAAACTTGGCAATGTGGTACATATAGAAGCAAAGGTTTCCCGCGCTTTTCATACTTCTATGGAAATCAATATCCGTGTTTGGGGTGAGGACCTTTTACACCAGTATAAATATGAAAGCAATGAAGCATTCTTCACCTTTGTGGCCCTTGATCCGAATGGCAAGCCACGTACAGTTCCACAGGTGATTCCTGAAACTGAAGAAGAAAACCGTTTGTTTGAAGGTGCTTTACGAAGAAGGCAGATACGTTTAATACTGGCCGGAAAAATGAAACCCGATGATGCCAATGAATTAAAAGCTTTATTCTTTAAAGATTAGGGATCTTCAGTTTACTTAGTCCACTGCTTTGATACAAAGATCTTCCGGTTTAAAATTTTCTTTATTTTATTTGTCCAGAAGATGCATCACATGGTGTTTGCTTTTCAGCATATAGTTCTTACTCTGTTCAATAGCATCCATTACCTGGTCAAGTATTTCTTCAACGGGTTGCGTATAATCAATGATCATGGGTTCTTTAAATCGAACGGATAATATGGATCCTTTCTTTTTAAACACAAGGCCGGTTTTATTAAATGCCCGCCAAAACCCATTGATCACCACGGGAATAACTACCGGCCGGTTATTTTTAATAATGTGTGCGGTTCCCTTTCTTCCAGGTGCAAAGGGTTTGGTAGTACCCTGCGGGAAAGTGATCACCCAGCTTTTATCAAGTGCCTCATCAATTTTTTGCGTATCGCATTCATCGCGGTTCCTCGCAATTTCTTTCCCCTCAGCCCGCCAGGTTCTTTTAATGGTAAGCGCACCACCCATTTTAAACAAGCGGCTTATCCAGCTTCCATTCATGGTTTCTTCAGCAGCCACAAAATATACATTGGTAAAAGGGTTGATCAGGTAATAGGGAATTCCCAATCTGTTCTGCTTTCTCCATTTGACTGCGCAAAAAATATGTATGAAAGCGATTACATCGGCAAAATAGGTCTGGTGGTTACTTACAAATAATACGTTTTGTCTTGGCAGGTTGCGCAAATGTTCCGTACCCTCAATTTTAATCTTATTAAACATAACCAGTCCGGGATAGGTGAATACACCCACTATACCATATACAACTGAACGAATGACCTTAATATATTTAAACCGCTCAATTAATTTCATGGCAAACGTTTTAACAAGCTGTGCAAATTAAGGGAATGTAAAGAAATTGTTATTTTATTCTTTAAAAATAAGTCAACCACAGTAACTGTTCTATCAATACCTACCGATACATTTGCTTCCTCAAACAAGCATATGCAATTGAGCACAGTTATTTTTGACATTGACGGGTTGCTGGTCGACAGCGAACCTTTATGGAACGAAGCCGCTTCAGAAGTCTTCAAATTATATGGGGTAGACCTTACCGAAGAACAATACAAAACCACTACCGGCCTCCGCACCAAAGAGTTTGTGCAATGGTGGTTTTCTTATTATAATATCGGCAATGAAGAACATGCCAGGGCTGAGAAAAAGATAGTGGAACTTGTTTTGAATAAGATTGAGCATAAAGGAAAGATCATGCCCGGTGTACAGTATATCTTCGATTTTTTTTATAAAAAGCAATTTAAAATTGGGTTGGCAACTTCTTCTCCACCTGCATTAATTGAATTGGTGGTGGGCATGACCGGCATCAGTAACTACCTGCATGCCACTTCTTCTGCGGAGGATTTATTATTTGGCAAACCACATCCCCAAGTGTACCTCAATTGCGCAACACTATTAAACAGCGCACCACTTGAATGTATTTGTTTTGAAGATTCCTATAATGGTATGATAGCCGCAAAAGCGGCCCGGATGAAATGCGTGGTCGTTCCACATGCATCCCAAACCAAAGACGAAAGATGGGGCGCGGCCGACCTCAAACTTTCTTCCCTCCAGAATTTTGGTGAACTCCATTTTAACCTGCTCAACCCCTGATCAAATCACACCGAAATCATTTTCATACAAAAAACAAAGAACCCCACTAAATAGTGGGGTTCTTTACAATTATATCTGAGTCTGTGTATACTATTTGCTTTTCAGGTTCGGATGTGGAGCCGGTACGGTATTAGGACCACTATCCATCGTTCCTTGCAGATCTACAGTATTAGAATCTCCGTCATTTCCGTATTGGAACAATAACCTGCTTTCAGAAATACCTTGTTTTTCAACTAAGTACTTGATAACAGCATTTACTCTTTCCCAACTCAATTGCTGAGCTGCTTTGCTGGCAGTACCATAACCAATTACTTTTACTTTACAGTTAGGGTTGGCTTTGATAGTAGCAGCTGCATTGGCTAAAACTGTTTCAGCAGCTTTTGTCAATTTAGCATTGCCTTTGAATTGTACACTTGGTAAGTTACTGATTGTGCACTCAGGAGTTTTTTCAACAGGCTTCATATTTGCAAGCATGTCTCTGATCTCTTTGCAACAAGCAGGCTCAGGGCAAGTACCAACACCATCATTGTTCACAGGGAAACATTTCAGGAGGGTAAGGATTTCTTTATCCCTGTAATCAGGAACACCATCACCATCAGTGTCTTTAGCAACACCATGACTATCAACCGGTGCACCTTTTGGTGTATTAGGCTCAAGGTCAAACTGGTCAGTTACACCATCTCCGTCTGCATCAGGCAATACCACTTTTGGTAATTTCATGTGCTTAGGCATATTCAACTCACTGTAAACATAATTGTTCGGATTAAGCCACCATAATGGTTGTACTCTTTTAGCGGGATTACCAAGGTTAATATTCAACCTGGCACTGGTAAAGGAGTAGTAATCATTGCTGTTACCGGTTTTCCATGCATCAAGATAATCATATCCCGGACCGGTAAAAGTGAATTTTTGCTCAAAGGCAATGTTAACTTTATTAGTCAGTTTAAATGCGATACCACCACCCAGATTAAGGCCATGGAATAAGGTGTATGCATTCCTGTTATTAATGGTAGCACCACCAAATGTTGTAATGGTATTTGCCTGGCTATTTGGATTATTCAGACCGTAGAAAATAGAGTATCCACCGGGTTGTGCACCATTTGGATTTTTATAAAGTACCCTGGCAGCATTCAGACTATAACCCGCCAGAACATAGACATTAGTCTTTGGATTACCCCTGTAATTGCTTAAGGTATTCAAAGATGCGATAACGTCAATGCTTAACTGATGTGTCTGGTTTTTGTAAGCAACCTGGCCTACAGCAACGTCATAAGCACTCGGGGTGCCGGAATTAAGCATTCCGGTAAGGCCAGTCCTAATAGAAAAAACATGGCTAATTGCCTTACGTAAGGTAATTGTACCACCAAATCCCGCGTTTGAAGGCATATCCCCTGTAACGGAAGTGTAACCAGCACCAAAACCGAGTTCCCACTGATTGCGGGGCTTAGCTGGGTAAGGATATTGGTTATTTAAAAACTCGTTGTGCTGGGGCATATTTGTAACTGAAATCTTGGAAGTGTCTTTCCAATCCCAACCCCAATCTGTTTGAGCTAAACCGACCGACTGTATCAGAACGATCAGTGCTAATGCTAACATGTACTTTTTGCTTGCCATAAGTGATATTTATTGTTGAATGATATTGACTATTAAAGCTTTCCTTAGAAAGTATGCCAAAACTCCTCTATGTGTTAAACCGCGAATTAATTGGTAAGAATAATAAAATCATACTTACCAAACATACCAAAATTACACATTATGATGGAAATACACAATTTTTTACGCTTCAAACTTTAAAACTTAAAATATTGCGGGATATTCCAGGTAATGACCGCATCATATGAATTAACGCTGCTTCTTAATAACTTATTGTATATATCAATACTATATTGCAGCATATTTTATTCATGAAGCTAGCAAAACAGGTAATATCAGAAGAACTGATCATGTTCGAGGCCCATTTTAAGGAAGCTGTAAAGAGCAGGGTGGCTTTACTGGACAGGATTATGCAGTATATAGTAAAGCGAAAAGGCAAGCAAATGCGCCCCATGTTTGTTCTTTTATGTGCGAAATTGGGGGGTACGATTAATGACAGCACGTACAGGGCAGCTTCATTGGTAGAATTGGTACACACAGCTACGCTGGTGCACGACGATGTAGTGGATGATTCGATGGAACGTAGGGGGTTCTTTTCAGTGAATGCCCTATGGAAAAATAAGATTGCCATCCTTGTGGGGGATTACCTTTTATCAAAAGGTCTTTTATTATCCCTGACGAATAAAGACCACCAGGTATTGGAAATTTTAACGGAAGCTTTTAAATTGATGAGTGAAGGGGAATTATTGCAGTTTGAGAAATCCCGGAAACTGAATTTAAAAGAAGAAGTGTATTATGAAATTATAAAAGGTAAAACAGCTTCTTTACTCGCTTCTGCATGCGCGGCAGGTGCATCCACCACTTTTGAAGACCCGGCACAGGTAGAAAAATTGAAACAATTTGGCGAAAAAGTAGGATTGGCATTCCAGATAAAAGATGACCTCTTTGATTATGGCCTGGATGACATTGGCAAACCCACCGGTAATGATATCAAAGAAAAAAAATTAACGCTTCCCCTTATATACACATTGAATAACTGTTCTGCCGATACCAGGCGCAGGATTATTTATATTGTAAAGAACGAGAATACACAAAAAGAGAAAATAAAATTCATTCTGGAATCAGTAGAAAAAAGCGGCGGTATTAAATATGCCACCGATAAAATGCTGGCATTCCGTGATGAAGCATTGGAAATCTTATTTGAATTTCCCGATTCTGATGTGCGCAGGGCCCTCGAAGAACTGGTTCGTTATACCACAGACCGAAAATATTAATGCAGAAAAGATGGAACATATTACAGGCCGATGAAGAAAAAATTACCGCCCTCCGGGAAGCCCTGAAAATAAACACCATCCTTTGCCGCATACTTGTGCAAAGGGGGACAGATGATTTTGAAAAAGCCAAACAGTATTTTCGCCCGCAACTATCCGACCTGCATAGCCCCTGGCTAATGAAAGACATGGACAAAGCTGTGAACAGGATTATCACTGCTTTTGAACAGCAGGAAAAAATCCTTGTTTTCGGTGATTACGATGTAGATGGCACTACATCTGTAGCCTCTGTTTTCCAGTTTATCCATAACATCTACAGTAACACTGATTTTTATATTCCGCACCGATACCGCGAAGGATACGGCATATCAAAAATGGGTATTGACTTTGCCAAAGAAAATGGTTTCACACTGATCATATCACTCGACTGTGGCATTAAATCCGTTGAACTAATCGCTTATGCAAAAACACTGGGGATTGATTTTGTGGTTTGTGACCACCATTTGCCTGATTTGGAATTACCTCCCGCCGTTGCCATTCTCAATGCAAAACAAAAAGATTGTCCATACCCCTATAAAGAATTGTGTGGTTGCGGCGTAGGTTTTAAATTAATGATGGCACTAACGGATAAACTGGGTTTACCCGATACTGCTTATCTCAATTATCTCGATCTGGTGGCTACAGCCATCGCCGCCGATATTGTGCCCATCACCGGGGAGAACCGAACCATGGCTTTTTATGGTTTGCAAAAAGTAAACGAAGATCCCTGTGCCGGTATTAAAGCATTGATGCAGCTGGCAGGTGTACAAAAACACATGCGCATCACCAACCTCGTTTTTGTAATCGCCCCCAGGGTAAATGCGGCCGGACGAATGGATGATGCGCGTAAAGCTGTTCAATTATTTATCGAGAAAGACTTCAACAACGCACTCTCCTTTGCCGAAATGTTACACAACGATAATGCGGACCGCCGTGAAGCGGACAGCAGCATTACCGAAGAAGCACTGGCCCTGATAAAAAATGATCCGCTTTCTGAAAAACGGAAAACAACGGTTGTTTTCCAGGAACACTGGCACAAGGGTGTGGTGGGAATTGTTGCCAGCAGGCTGATAGAAACCTATTACCGGCCCACGGTTGTGCTTACCAGAAGTGGCGAGTATGCAGCAGGAAGTGCAAGGAGTGTAGCAGGCTTTAATTTATATGAAGCCATTCATGCCTGCCGGGAACATTTATTGGGATATGGCGGCCATTTTGCGGCCGCAGGTATGACTTTATTACCCGAAAAAATACAGGCTTTTTCAGATGCATTCGAAAAAGAAGTCGGTCGTTTAATAACAGACGATCTGCTAATACCTGAAATCATCATTGATGCCGAGATCAGTTTTTCCGATATCAATCCTTCATTATACAGCATCCTTTCACAAATGGAGCCTTTTGGCCCGGAGAATATGCGCCCGGTATTCATTGCCCGTAAGGTGGCTGATACCGGTTTCTCTAAAATTGTAAAAGAACAGCACATCCGTTTTGTAGTAAAACAAAATAATATTACCCTTACCGGTATTGGTTTTAATATGGCTGCGAAATTTGAATTGATACAAATGAAGCAGCCGCTTGATATTGTTTTTACGATAGATGAAAACGAGTGGAACGGCGAAAAGAGTTTGCAGTTAAAAATGATTGATCTGCGCATTTCACAGGGCGCATAATAATGTATACAGTACCTTTACAGGCCTCTTCCATTAAAAAGATTTTTCTATCCTTTACATTTTAATACCCAAGTGTAACATCCCCCCCCGTAGCATAACCTGTGCAGGTAAGTACCCTACCCTTTGCAACCTCTTCATCTGTCAACACATCATTATGCGACATCCATACTTTTCCTGAGAGGCAGGTGGCCGCGCAGGTACCGCACTGGCCGCTCTCACAGCTATATGGCAGCTGGATTTTCAAAGCCTTCGCAGTTTGTAAAATCGTATCCGGATATTGCGTCTGAAAACTAAAATCTCTTTGCAGGATAGTCAGGCTGACTGTATGCGATTCTTTATCGGGGGGCTCAGGTTTATAATAGGGCTTCTCAATAATAAATATTTCTTTCCGGATATGTGAAGCAGTTACTCCGTTATTTTTTAACACAATCGTTATCATACGCATATACTCAAAAGGGCCGCAGAGATAAAATAATTGCCTTTGAAGAGAACTATGAACGTGCTGATGAAGCAATTTTTCCAACAGGTGAATGCCAAGCCTTTTATGTAAAACACTTGTCGCATTACTAAACAGGAATTCGATCTGAAACCTGTCTGGAAATTGTTTCTGGAGATTATTCAGTTGCTGATAAAAAATGGCCTTTTCAACAGAATGGTTACTATAAATCAAAACAATATGTATAGCGGGATGCGCATGTAATACCGTTTTAATAAGCGAAAAAACGGGTGCAATTCCGCTGCCGGCTGCAAAGAAAACAAGTTGATCGTAAGAACCCATATTTGCGGGGAGGGTAAAAAAACCGGAAGCACCAATGGTGGTAAGCACATCCCCTTCTTTTGCTGTATCAATTAGTTTTCTTGAAAATTCGCCGTTGGCAATTCGCTTAACAGTAATCTGTAAAGGTTCATTCAAAACCGGTGATGAAGAGATTGAATAATTACGCCGCGTTTCTTCCCCATTATTTTTTTTGAAAACAAAAGTAAGAAACTGTCCGGCAACATAACTGATTCCCTTACCTGATTCATGCGCAAGAATAAAGGAGCGCGTATCTGCAGTTTCGGTTATAATGTGCTTTATACGCAGGGTAATAAAAGCCTGTTGTAAAACTTCTGGCATGTTATGAAATTATAACAAAGATCAATTTATACGACTGTTTTAATAAATGAAATAAAGAAAAAATGCACGCGAAGGCGCGAAGGCGCAATTTAGAGGCCGTTTACGATGCGCCTAATCCCTGTTTTGAGTAATTCTTCGTTAAAATTGATCAACAAACCAAGTTTTGTATTAGTCAGTTTCAGATAGGTTAATACCTGCTTATAATGAACAGGAGCCAGTGATTCAATAGATTTTATTTCTACAATAAGTTTGTTGTCAACTAATAAATCGGCCCTGAAACCAAGTTCCATTTTAGTACCCTTCCAAATAACAGGTATTGGAAATTGCCTTTTCACAATTAACTGATAGGTATTGACCAGTTCATGTTCCATAATGGTTCATAAACAGACTCAAATAATCCGGGGCCTAATTTTGAATGAATATCAAAAGCGGTATGTACGGTAATTCGTGCAAGTTCATTTTCTGTCATGAAGCCACTTTCTAATTTTAGTAACCATAAAATTAGAACCTTTACAGTACCCTTTTTAGCGTATTAATACCTGATTTTGACCCACACTTGCGCCTTCGCGTCTTTGCGTGCCAATTTTTACCAAAAAAAAGGCTACTTACCAAAAATGATAAGCAGCCGCCTGTAATTTATTTTTAATATTTTATGCTTCGATTTTCGTTTCCCCCTGCAACAACTCCACACTCCTATTAATAAAATTGGTGAGCTCCGCCCCTTTCAATAAACCTTGCGATAACAAAGCCAGATCTGCCAGGTTCCTTACCTGTTTTTGCTGCACTTCTGAGTTATCCTGCTTTAACAGGGTTTGATAGATCGGGTGGTTACCGTTTACTGTTAAAGTAACTTCATCGGGCATTTGTGCGTAAAAGGCTGTCATGCCGCCGCCGGTAACGCCCATATCTTTCATCCTGCGCATAAATTCCGGCCTTGTAGCCACTACTGGCGCAGATTCGGGGCTCAATCCTTTTACTTCTGTTGTTACATGCAATTCGGCAATCTGAATGGCAAACAACTCTTTCAACTTACTTTCTTCGTCTTTACTCAATATACTTTCATTGCTTTCCTGCTTATCAATCAGGTTATCTACAATATCGGCATCAACCCGCACAAAACTTATATTCTCCCACTTCATTTCCATGGTATTGATAAAAGCCGCATCAACCAGGGTTTCCATTTTTACAACGGTATATCCTTTCTTAACAGCAGCCTGTATATAAGCATCCTGTTGTACGGGATTGGTTGTGTAAAGGATTACCTGTTTGCCTTCTTTATTTTTCTGAAGGGTGTCTGTAGCAGTTTTATATTCTTCGATGGTATGGAATTTACCGGCAGTATCTTCCATCACCAAAAACTTATTGGCTTTCTCCAGGAATTTATCATCGGTCATCATACCATATTTCACAAATAAACCAAGGCTCTCCCATTTTTCTTCGAGTGAGCTTCTTTCATTACGGAATATTTCATCCAGTTTATCTGCCACTTTTTTGGTAATATGGGCATTGATTTTTTTCACATTCGGGTCGCCCTGCAAATAACTACGGCTTACATTCAAAGGGATATCCGGACTATCAATCACACCTTGCAACAGCATTAAAAATTCAGGTACAATATCTTTCACTTCATCCGTAACAAAAACCTGGTTACAGTATAATTGAATTTTATCTTTCTGTATCTCGTAGCTCTGTTTGATCTTTGGAAAATACAATACACCGGTAAGGTTAAATGGATAATCTACATTCAGGTGTATCCAAAACAGTGGTGTTTCGTTGAACGGATATAATTCTTTATAGAACTTCTCATAATCCTCCTTGGTAAGATCAGCTGGCTTTTTAATCCAGATCGGGTCTGTATTGTTGATTGATTTTTCTTCAGTCCCTTTTTCATCCGCTCCTTTTTCTTCGGCCGGTTTCTCTTCCCCTGTTTCGGAAAAGAAAATAGGCACAGGCAGAAATTTACAGAACCTGTCGAGGATGGTTTTGATCCTTCCGGCATCTAAAAACTCTTTGCTTTCTTCGTTGATATGAAGGACAATCTTAGTGCCCCGCTGATTATAATCAACATCATATAACTCAAATTCAGGACTGCCATCGCAGCTCCAGTAAACACCGCTTCCTTCTTTATGGCTTTTAGAAAATAATTCCACTTTATCACTAACCATAAAAGAACTATAAAAGCCTAATCCGAAATGGCCGATAATATTGGCATCCTTATATTTTTCCATGAACTCTTCAGCACCACTAAATGCCACCTGGTTAATGTACTTATCTACTTCTTCCCCGGTCATGCCAACCCCGCGGTCAATAATACTCAGGGTTTTTTCTTTTGTATCCAATACCACATCAATACGCAGCTCGCCCAATTCACCTTTTGCTTCACCAATGGAAGAAAGTGTTTTCAGCTTTTGGGAAGCGTCTACCGCGTTACTTACCAACTCACGAAGAAAGATTTCATGATCGCTGTAAAGGAATTTTTTGATAATAGGGAATATGTTCTCTGTCTGAACCCGAATCTGGCCTTTTTGCATAGTACTTGTTTTGGGTGCAAACGAACAAAGAAAGTACCAAATATCGTTTTGCTGACAGGATGACAAGCATACAAGCCGATTAAAATAGTTATTCTTTTTTTGACAGGAAAAATCTGCATTATGTTCAGTTACCTACTATTTTGACATCATCCAGCTGGAAAGTAGTAGTGTGTTTATCAAATACATTGCCTGGGTCTGCGCCTTCATATCGGAATGCAATATGCAGATTGGAGGTAAAGCTACTCAGGCTGATATTTGCGGATGGCACCCAATTATTGCCCAAACCCGAACCATTCCCTTTTGAAATAATGGCTTTCAGCAATACCCATTTTGCTTTCCAGGGGGTATTGCCACCATCATAATTGGTGGAGGCATATACCTGCAATACGGCACCATTATCAAAACCGTCTTTGGTTTGAAAACTGAGCACTTCATTGGCAGAATTTGCAAGGTTAATCATGGGGAGTATTAACCAGGAAACCAATAGGGGTTCACCGGTAGCGAAAGCACTTATTTCGGCGTATTTATTATTATTGGTCGCCTTTGCCTGGTAATATTTTCCACCCGTTTCCGGAATATTCTTCCATCCGTTACCAGCAAGGTCAGAATTCGCCGTTAGCCTTTCGAAGTCTTCAGAAAATAAAATTTTAGCCCCATTTCCTGTACAACGAAGCCCATTCATTTGCACATCGGATGTATCGCGGATAAGCAACTGTTTCTCAGTTCTGAAAACACTGTACACCGCTGTTATACTTCCATTGCCGCGTGGGGTTTTAGCAGCAGCAAAACCGGCAAATCCACTCGTTCGCAAATACACACTGCCACCGCTACAGGCTTTGATGATATTATTTACAGATAACTTATTAATTGCATCACCGAAAGTCTTTCCGGTATCTGCTACTGCAAATTCAACATCATTTATTTTTACCAGACAACTTTGCAGCGAATCATTTAACTGATCAAATCGTACTGTTTTTGGTATAACAAAATGATTTATCATACCTTTTTTAATATAGCGGTCGAACAAAGGTTGTGGTATACCTATTAGTTCAGGAAAGGCGGGGTCTGAGCGGTCAACGCCCGCACCCAATTGTATCATTTTGGCATAATCGCCCATCCAAAGGTCTTTCAGTTTTATAAAGACTTGTGTACCTACCGGGTAAACATTATACAAGCCAGAACCATCCAGCCGGATGGTAATACCGCCAGTGCTATCCTGTATCACAATTGATTTATAAAAATTATCGTGGCTATCGTCTGCTGTTACCATCCCTTCAATGATAAACTCATCAAGCACTTTTTCGAAATTACCTGTAAAATGCATCGAACGCAGGTCACGTATCGTCAGGTTTGATTGTATATCGGTGCCAGTGTATGGAGGAGGTTCGTCAATTTTCTTATGGCAACCTGTTCCCAACCATAAAGCAGAGGCAAAAAATATCACCGATGAAACTATCTCCCAATTTCTTTTTTTCATATTCGATTTATTTAATCATAAAAGCAAACTAAGATTGATCGAAAAATTAAGTCCCATTGCATAAAAATATTTTGGTGGGAATTTGTCAATATTTTGGGTATCCGTATCAAACCTCAATTGCTCATACCCACCTGCAACCAGGTTTTGATTGTTCAGCAGATTATTGATACTTATATTGCACGACAGGGTTTTCCTGGCCTGAGAACCCAACAGTTTCAGTTTAACAGATGTGCCCATCGAAAGATCAACTGTATATTGATCAGGTAATAAGGTTTGAGAGATAATCTGGTTCCATTGATCTGTTCCCGGAACAACACCCTGCAAGGCAGTATACGTTCGCCTCAATGGATTAAAAGCTAGCCAGTTTTGCCTGAAATAATTTCCCGACAGATTAAGGTAAAAGAAACCCGACTGGTAAGCAATGCCCGCATGGTATGCCTCCTGCGGTGTTCCCGCCACACGGAAGTTTTTGGAATAGATAACACTTCTTTCTGCAACGTAGGCATCATTATCAGCACTAACGGTAACCTGCTGGCGGTTGTTGTAATAATAGCGGCCCGCTGCCGCAGCTGCAGTAATGGTATAATGTGATGACAATATAATCTCGCATCCGAACTCAGTTCCAAAATGAATTTTATCAATACCATATATAGCATAATTCATAAAACTCCTGTACGCATCATGGTAAAAAGTGCTAACATTCATCCCATTGCTGAAATCAGTGTAATAGCCTGTAAGCCGCAATTTAATTTTAGGGGCGTTCCAAACATAGCCGGTTTCTATGGCCTGTACATTTTCATTGCTGATATTTTCCTGCTCGGTATCGCGTGTGCGGGGAGAAATAAATACATCATCGAACAATGGGGCTTTCGTTAAAAAAGATGCATGCAGGTACAGGTATTTTCGTCCATTTATTTTATAGATAATACCAGCCTTACATGCATAATTCGTAAACTCATTCGGCCTTGATCTGCCAAAGGAATTATCCGGGAATAAACCATTACGTACATTCCCTTCCCTTAAATAATTACTATAAGAAACTTCGGTAGCCGCAAACATATCCACTTTTTTTTTTGCACTTGCAATTTGTACCCAGCCGCTGGCTTTATTTGAGTTAATAAAATAATCAAACCCGTAGTGATCACCTTTACCCAATAGCCGGTTTGGCCGGTTAAGATCATTTTGTATGCCATTTTCGTCATTCGAAAAACTCCGTTCAGCAAACTGGTTCCAGTCCACATAATACCCCCCTCCCAAAAGGTCATCAATCCTTTTAAAATAATGGCTTTGCTGCAGTTGGAAACTAATGCCACCGGTAAAGGAAATACTGGAAGGCAACATCGTATTATACACGCTCGTTATATTTATCCGCTTACTGGCAGTAACCCGCTCTTCAATAATATAATGTGAGCGGAGGCCTGTAACTGAATTACCAGGGATACCATTCGCATCGTTTATCTTTTCAACACTATTACGGTTGATATCATAAAATGCATTCCAATTGATTTGTTGCATATCGGGTTTATTCCTGATTGCATCGGTTAGTAGCAGTTTTAGAACAGAATCCTGCTGGTAACTTGGCAGGTATCGATAATAATCAGGTCGCGGATCTGCTGCCTTGTACCAATCCAAAGCAGTACTGCTTTTTTCACCTGTGGTAAAGCCAATAGCGGTTATTAAAGAGGTGTGATTGTCTATCCGGTGATCATCGGCAATCAGCAAAACAGGTTGATGCGACCTGGCCATATTCGCATTTCTTTTTTTTCCTGCCTGGTAACCCCAATATGAATTATAATTATGCGTATTCGCAAGCATCGCAGATTCTTCCAGCAGCGGCGACTGCTTACCATTTTCTACGGATGCACCAAAAAGGCTGATGGATAAGAGGTGATTGGCAGCCATCCGTTTATCAACTGCTAAAAAATAACTTCCACCCCGGTAACTTGTACCAGGTGCATAACCCTCATTTGCACTACGCCAGCTGCCGCTAAAAGCAAATGCCCAACCATGCTTATTCATTCCTTTAGCATAGGTAAACATCCACCGATACGTATAACTTCGATTGGAGAAAGCATAACTGAATCGTTTCTGTTCACGCTGTTTAGAAGCCCGAATATCAATACGCACATTGTTACTGATATTACCAAAAGCAAAATCATTTGTTCGTAATCCGGGCGACAATTGCGTGTTTCTCGTCACGTCATTCAACCCTCCCCATAAACCCCATTGCGTATTTCCGTCGTCAGGGTTATTCATAGATATATCGTTGATCTGAGTACTGGACCATGCAGCATCATAGCCCCTTATCCTGAATCTAAGCGCCCCAAAATGAAAACTGGCCGCCGAGGTAAATACATCCCGTCCCGCTGTTAATAGGGAGGGCAAAAAGGGGGTATTCGTTTCGTTCCTTTCATTTTCATTTACGGCAATCACAGGAAGGTCATATACGATATCGTCTTTCATCCGGATAGCCTGGGTGCTATCCATAAATTTATTTTTATTTATTTTTTTAGATGGCAATAGCTGTGCACTAACACTAAACATAATGCAAAGCAAAGCCAATAGCCAAAAGGGTTTTAGCATAACGACAGGTGTTGATCAATAAATGTTCAGGGGAGGAAACAAACAATAGTACAAACGGGATATAAAAATAATCAATTGTTTTTAGCAAACAATAGTTGCGGGCAATTTTGCGGTAAATACGCTATAGTAAAACAAATTATCACGGTAAGTTTGGGCCCGCAATAATGTTTTTGTGAGAAAATTATAGCACACAAGCGAACGATACCGCAAAAAGTTGTTGCGATACATAATTTTAAATCAGATAAAATGAAAACGTTTTTACTATTTAGTTTGATGACAGCTACCCTGCTTAACGCATCATCCCAAATAAAAAATTATAAAGTATGCATCGTTGCTTTTTACAATCTCGAAAATTTTTACGACACCATTAAAAACCCCACTGTGAATGATGATGATTTTACCCCATCAGGAATAAAACACTACACCAGTGAGATATACCAGGATAAAATAACCAAACTCGCAACAGTCATCAGTATGATCGGAACTGATATGTCAACTACCGGCCCCGCCCTGATCGGTGTAGCTGAAATTGAAAATGATACGGTGCTGAATGATCTTGTACATCATCCTTTGTTAAACCACCGCCACTACCAATTGATTCATTACGATTCAAAAGATGCACGCGGTATTGATGTTGCTTTATTATATCATCCCAAATATTTCATACCCGAGAAGGCGGAAAAATTATTTGTAAAAATGCCTGGTAATAATAAAACAGTTTTCTATACCCGGGATATCCTATATGTAAAAGGGCAACTGGCCGGAGAAACTGTTCATATTTATGTAAACCACTGGCCAAGCCGCAGGGGTGGCGAAGAAAGAAGCTCAGCTGCAAGGGAAGCTGCAGCAATGGTTTGTAAAAAACATATCACCGGTATTTTCCAAAATGATCCCAATGCAAAAATTATTCTTATGGGCGATCTGAATGATGATCCTGACAGTCCCAGTATTACTGCTGTATTACAGGCCAAAGCAAAACAAGCTGATACAAAAGCAGGTGATTTATTCAATCCATGGGCGGAGTTATACCAGAAGGGTATTGGTACCCTGGCTAACAGGGACAGTTGGGGTTTGTTTGACCAGATCATTATTTCCCATGCATGGTTAAACAGGCAGCAGGAAGGACTTTTTTATCACCACCAAACCATCTTTACCCGAAGTTTTATGAAAGAAGATGCAGGCCGTTACAAAGGCTACCCAATGCGCACCTGGGATGGCAATACCTACCGCGGGGGCTACAGTGACCATTTTCCAACTTATATCGTATTATTAAAAAAACTAAATTGATATCGTAAAAAAGCCTCCACTGGCCAGAATCAACCCAAATACCTGTAAACATTAGCTTTCATCCATTATTTATTGCTAATTATTAATAGGTTTTCCTTACTTTTGCAGCCCCAAATCTGTTTTGGCAGATTCTCCCGTTTAAGGCGGGATGTCCGTTGGGATAAACCAATTTAAAACCTAAAAATTCAGTTAATGAACAATTACGAATTAATGGTGATTTTTACTCCGGTACTGTCTGAAGAAGATTTTAAAGCTTCGCAGAAAAAGTATGCTGATCTTATCGCAGACCTGGGTGGTGCAGAAGTGCATACCAACCCATGGGGATTAAAATCACTCGCTTACCCGATCCAGAAAAAAACCACTGGTATCTACTGGCTCTACGAATTCACTGGTCCGTCAGACCTTAATGAAAAACTCAAGATCCAGTTGTTGCGCGATGAGCAGGTAATGCGCCACATGATCACACGTCTCGATAAATACGCCGTCGAGTACAACCACGTTAAAAGAAATGGCGGATTTGCAATGCAGGATAAAATCGAAGCTTAATCATGGCAAAGAACGAAATCAAATACCTGACCGCCATTAAGCAGGAGAAGCCGAAGAAAAAATTCTGCCGCTTCAAAAAATATGGCATCAAATACGTTGACTATAAGGACATCGACTTCCTGAAAAAATTTATCAATGAGCAGGGTAAATTATTACCCCGCCGATTGAGTGGTAACTCACTGAAATACCAACGTAAAGTTCAGGACGCTGTTAAGAAAGCCCGTCAAATGGCTTTGCTACCTTACGTAACTGATCTGTTGAAGTAAAAACATTCATTAGTAACCTTCCCTAATTCATCCGCTGTAGCTTCAGCTATGTCGGATGAAGACAGTCACAATCGCGAAAGCGGACTGGGCTCTTGGGACTAAAAAACAAAATATGCAAGTCATTTTAATTCAAGACGTAGATAACCTGGGTGGCCGCAATGAGCTGGTTACTGTGAAAAACGGTTATGCACGTAATTTTCTTATCCCCGGTAAGCTTGCGGTAGAAGCCAATGCATCTAACCTGAAGCAGCAGGAAGAACGCCTGAAAGTGAAGACTAAGAAAGAAGCCATTATGCTGGCCGAACTCAATAAGGTTATCGAAATATTGAAGGCTTCACCAGTTACGATTGGTGCTAAAACCGGTACCAGCGGAAAGATATTCGGTAGCGTTACTTCTTTACAGATTACCCGTGCGATCCGTGACCAGAAAGGTTATGAAATAGACCGCAAGCGTATTTCTATTCTCGATGAAGTAAAAGAACTGGGTACGCACAAAGCTTCTATTGATTTTGGTAACGGAAACGCTATTGAGATTGATTTTGAAGTAGTTGCAGAATAAACCCTGTAAGCAGCCTCAAATATTGAAAAAACCTGTTCTCCGGAACAGGTTTTTTTGTTTAAATACCCGTCCGGGTGCAGCTGTAGAAAAAATATGCCTGTTTATAGAAAAACCCTATCTTCGAAAGTCCAATGACAGTTCTTCCATATTCCAGAAGGTTTTTTACGTAAATGCTTCACGGTTTTTGGTTACTGTTTTCTCATTGGTTTTTGATCATTTAATTTTTTTTAGAACATGAACATTTACGTTGGAAATCTTAACTGGAACATGACCAGTGAAGACATGCAAAACCTGTTT
>JAYTOS010000405.1:0-2869 GCA_043747705.1 Bacteroidota bacterium | reverse complement strand
CTTCATCAATATTTGTTTCCTCTACTTCGGGATGGTTTTTTGTTTTTGGCAATTCCTGTATATCGGGCTTTTCGGTTTCGGGGGTAACCATATCCGGCTTTTGTTCAGGATTTTTTGTTTTAGCCATTTCTATATCGGCTGTGCCGGCGGGATCATTACTTAGCGGGTTGTTGCCTGCCTGCAAAGGCAGATCGTTCTTAACGATTATGGTTGTTAAATCATTTTTCATGATAGCTGTTTAAGCTATGATGTACAAAACTGTGCCAGAAATCCGTTATGTCATCTGGTACCAAACGGCGATAGCTACCTACGGCGGCAGAAAAATCGAAAAACATGAGGTTGCACTTCCTTAAGCAGGGTGATTAAAAATTAAAATCTTCGGGCTCACCACTTAATTTACGGCCTTTTAAAATACGCCCTTCATTCAGATCTTTTATCCATAACAGGGTGCTGTACATCTTATCTTGTTGATTGGTGAGGGTAATATTCATCTGTAATTTCATCAGGTATTGCTCCAGCGCTTCGGGTAATGCTTCGGCGGTTTTTTTATTTACAAAACTATTGGCTGCCTGCTTAATAGCTTCCTGCCAGCTGTAATTGGCCGGCATGGGTATGGGCTCATCTGCTTCCATAAGTATGTCTATATAATACTGCATTTCTTCTTCTATATCACTTGTGCGGGTGTGCCATTGCCATGCCGTGTACAGTTCCTGTACCTGTTTGGTTTCAAATGTTTTTACAAACCAGTTAAAATGATCGTTTTCGGTATAAGGCAGGCTTTTGCGGGTGTCAGGCGATGTGGGTGTGTAATTGCTTTCTATCTTTTCCTGCTCCAGTGCAAGACTGGTATATACTGCTTCTTTTTCGCCACGAATATCGGGCAGCAACATATACACACCGGTACCCCGGCGGCCATTGTAAAAATCGTACCACTCCGGAAAGTTGCGGTTTTCATTATTTGTTTTATAGGCCTCAATTATTTCGTCGTACTCCTGCCATTTTTCGTAACCGGCATATATTGAATTATTGGTATCGGGGTTTTCGAGCAACAGGTATTGTGCATACAACTCAATATCATCTGTGGTTACCGGTTCTAAAAAAGGGCAGTTTAAAATATTATATTCCCAGGCGATAAAATCGGCGGTTGTGCGTACATCGGGTATGTTTATTTTTTCTGCCCGCCACCGGCACTGCAGATCGAATAATTTTTTTTGCTGAATGATCTCCAGGTGCCTTGTTGCCTGGCTAACCCATTGCAAAGCGTCTTCGTCTTCCTGGCCAATATATCTTTCTGCATGGTTTAACCACATATATTTTTTATGTACGTAAAACGACATAAAACCATTAACCTCTGCCTGGTTAAATTGATCAAGGTATGCCTGCATGGCAATATTTTCATTAATCTGTTTGCGTATTTGTTCTTCTGCTACTGTCATTGGGGGTGGGTTGGCTGTTTATCAAATATAATAATTAATAATAATAAAAAGATAATGTATTTGAATGTTTTTTTTGAGGCCGCCTACCCAGGTCTTATGGAAGCCTACCCAGGTCTTATGGAAGCCTACCCAAGTTTTATGGCCGCCTACCCAAGTTTTATGGAAGCTTACCCAAGTTTTATGGCCGCCTACCCAGGTTTTATGGAAGCTTACCCAGGTTTTATGGGAGCCTACCCAAGTTTTATGGGAGCTTACCCAAATCTTGTTGGAAAAAGGAGCTACCAAAAACTGTAAAATAAAATCTCAACATTTGTTTTCCAAAATCCGGACACAGTCCGGCAGAATTAAAAGCCATCAAGTGATCCCACGGAGTTTACGTTTGGGTTTAATGATTTTGTTGGGAACACTTGCGCCAATAGCGGACAGGAACCGTGACGGAGAATTAAGAGGCATCAAGCCATCCTATCGGAAGACTACGCCAGTGGGGAGAATAAGGTAATAAGGTTTGCTTCAATTAATTTTTACTTTCTACTAAGGTTTAAAGGCAGTACAAACCTTTGTAGAAAACAAGCATTACAGAAACAAAACCTTATTACCTTATTTGCAAAGCCTGAAAGGCTGATATGATTATAGAAAAGTTACGTGCAGAAAATGCAAAACCCCAAAGGGGTGATATTATTGGCAGGCAGCCTGCTATAGTTGTTGGCCGGAAGCGCAAAATTCAACATTTGTGTTTCAAATTCCGGACATAATCCGGCGGAATTAAAACGGCATCAAGTGATCCCACGGAATTTACGTTTGTATTAATGATTTTGGGAGGGAACACTTGCGCCAGTGGGGTGCGCCAGTTGGCTTGCGGGTGAATGGGGAACACCTGCGACGGCGGAAGTCATCCTATCGGAAGACTTGCCGGTTGGCGAGAAGAATAAGGTAATAAGGTTTACCGCATTTTTATTATTACTTTCTACTAAGGTTTAAAGGCAACACAAACCTTAGTAGAAAACAAGCACAACAGAAACAAAACCTTATTACCTTATTTGCAAAGAGTGGGTCTGCGTATTAGCCGACAGCCTGCATTTAGGTGTCTGGCCACTATGCACAGCCTGCAACTTTAAAATTGCTTTTGTTACGCAGTTATCATTAAAATTAAGAGCATTTGTAGTGGCCTGACACCTACGCACCAGACGGCGGCGTATGCGGTTGCGCCAGTTGGCTTGTGGGTGAATTGGGAACACCTACGGGGCGATATTTAAAATCTCTGATACGTCGTTGGTCAAAGCCCAGACGACGGCAATGCAGCGGCTTACATACGCCAGCAGAGGGAACACCGACGACGGCAAAAAGGAGCTAAAATAAAATCTCAACATTGGTTTTTCAAATCCGGACACAGTCCGGCGGAATTATACGGCATCAAGTGATCCCACAATGTTTAC
>JAYTOS010000404.1:0-2561 GCA_043747705.1 Bacteroidota bacterium | reverse complement strand
GCCTATGTAACTGAACGGGCATTGAATGGTATCTTCTACCAGGTAGCGGTTGAAGAAAAAAATATCAGGAAAGACCCTTTGGCCAGGACATCAGAGATTTTGAAAAAAGTATTCGCGAATTAATGTTTGCATGAGAGGTTAAACGTGAACCATGAAAAGAAAATATTATTTTTCTTTCTGTCAACCCACGATTAATGGTTCACGCCATTACCGGAAAGCTTCATCATCAATACTATTCGTTTTTTGTACAATATTCCTGATCTGCCTATCCAGTTGATGCGCACTTTCTGCAAGATGGTCAAAAATTTCCAGGTCTGTAATCGCACCACTTGTTTTAAGCACTTCTATCACAGCTAAAATATTGGCTAGTGGCCTGCGTACTTCATGTGACTGGCTAAAAGCGATTTCCCGCAATACTTTATTCTGTGTTTTTATTTTTTCCTGAATAAGCACATCATCTGTTATATCCCGATTGGTACCTATCAAACTAATGATCATCCTGCTTCAGGTCTTGTTATTTTTTCCGAATGGCGACTGAAGTATGTTTATCCGGAAATTCTATACAGGATTTTGCCGCAGCGGCGTATAATGTAATATCATCATGCCAAATAATATCGGAAAAGGCAGTATCTGAAAGGTTTTGTAAAGGCTGGGCAAACAGATTTTGAGCCAACCAATTTACATACATACATTTTCCTTCTGTATCCGTTATCACAACATAATAAACCATTGAGCTCAATAGTTGTGCAGGAAATAATTGATGTACTTCTGTGCTATTCATTGCTGCATTCCGATTCAAAACAAATGACTAAGCAAGATTACCCGCTATTCAACAATTAAGTTACCGAAGTTAGAATGGGTTTTCTATTAAATAATTCCATTTCACCTATTAGATATCAATCGCTTCGCCATAAGCAGCAGCGGTGGCTTCTTTAATACCTTCGCTCATGGTTGGGTGTGGGTGACTTGAATTCAATATCTCGTGTGCGGTTGTTTCTAATTTACGGGCTACTACGGCTTCTATAATAAATTCAGTCACATTCATTCCTATCATGTGGCAACCCAGCAGTTCGCCGTATTTGGCATCATAAATAACTTTTACAAATCCTTCCAGCGCACCCGCAGCAGACGCTTTACCACTGGCCATGAAAGGGAACTTACCGATCTTTAATTCATAACCGGCTTCCTTCGCTGCTTTTTCGGTATACCCTACACTGGCGATTTCGGGTGAGCAATACGTACATCCTGGAATATTGTTGTAATCCATCACATCGGGTAAATGATGAAATTTCTTTTCGTTATAACCCATATGTTCCGCAGCATTAATGCCTTCTTTGGAAGCCACGTGTGCCAAAGCCTGTCCGGGTGAGCAATCGCCGATTGCATAAATACCCGGTACGGAAGTCTGCTGGTATTGATCAACAATTACTTTTCCTTTTTCGGTTTTGATACCATTCTCTTCCAGGCCAATATTTTCTATATTGGCTACCACGCCTACGGCACTCAATACCATATCAGCTTCCAGTGTTACGGTACTGCCATCTTGTTTCTTAACAAGGGCTTTCACTCCTTCCCCACTTGTATCAACAGATTCAACAGAAGCATTGGTCATAATGTCAATGCCTTGTTTCTTGTATTGTTTTTCCAGTTCCTTCGAAATATCCTCATCTTCTACCGGTACGATACGTGGTAAAAATTCAACGATGGTTACTTTGGTTCCGAGGCTGTTGTAGAAATAGGCAAACTCAACACCAATAGCGCCACTTCCTACAATGATCATGCTTTTGGGTTGCGCAGGTAAAGACATTGCTTCCCGGTAACCAATCACTTTTTTGCCATCCTGTTTAAGATTGGGTAATTCTTTGCTCCTTCCGCCCGTTGCGATTACTATGTATTTGGATTCGACAATTTTAGCTGTTCCATCAGCTGCCGTTACTTCTATCTGGCCTTTGGCTTTTATTTTGCCATAACCCATTACCACGTCTATCTTATTTTTCTTCATCAAAAACTGGATGCCTTTGCTCATTTTATCGGCTACCCCACGGCTGCGTTTGATCACTCCGCCAAAATCCGCTTCAACCCCTGTGGCATTAATACCATAATTGGTACTGTGCTTCATATATTCATACACCTGCGCACTTTTTAAAAGGGCTTTGGTGGGAATGCAGCCCCAGTTAAGGCAAATGCCACCCAGGCTTTCTTTTTCTATAATTGCTACTTTAAAACCCAATTGAGATGCACGGATAGCGGCAGGATAACCACCCGGACCACTACCTAAAACAACTACATCGTATGCCATATTCTTATGATTAATTAATTGAGTTGATTGATGAACAAATTTGCGGGGCAAAAATACTTGCAAATAGGCAAATGGAAAAAAGAGAGTTGGGGGATCTGAATGGTGAGTCGTGAATAGTGAATAGGGGGTATAAAACATTTTCTGCCATACTACTGACTACTCGCAACTCACCATTCCCGCCCCCTCATTCAAAAAATATCCTCACCGTCTGGTAAAACCACTTATTCTCCATGGAAGAGCCTGCCTGTTGCATTTGCTCGTT
>JAYTOS010000403.1:0-2911 GCA_043747705.1 Bacteroidota bacterium | reverse complement strand
CTTAATGAATCGGCATACTGTTTTTTCTCAAATAACCTGTCATGTGAAAGGATAACAATGGCATTTTGCTGGTTGGTATTTCCATCGTCGAATTTCTGGTTAATTCTTTTCACCATTTCAACGGCACTTTCCTGAGGAGCTTTCATTTTCTTTTGTTGACCCCATTCCAGGTCCCACCCAATGATCTTATAACCTAATGAGTCAAGTTTCTTAATTAAAGGACTATTTGCTTTTTGTCCGTGAATCTCACCGTTAGAGGCCCAGGTATTGTTACCGGGCAACCGGATGATCTTCACGCCAATCTGTAATTCACGCTCATTGCGTAAGAAATCACCCAATGCGCTGTCTGTCATAGCGGGTGAATAAAATTTGGCGTATTTATCATTAAATCCATGACTAAAACTGTGATTGGCCAATAAGAACATTGGGTAGCTGTTGCGGATAGAATCGATAAGCCTTTTTTTAAATGGCCCAACCTGGTTAAACCCAACGGAGAAGAAAGTAGCTTTCACGCCTTCTGACTGAAAAATACCTTTGCTGTTTACTGTTCCGGGTGGTTGCGGTGAATCATCCCAAGTAAGGAAGATATATCTTTTAGAACTATCATACTTAATAGGTGTACCGGGAACCGGCTTGGCCGAAACGGTTTTTGTAGAATCTGCCCCCTTTTTATCAGCAGAACTATTGCCATTGCAGCTGGCCAGCAATATAAGTGTGAGTAAGCTCATACCAATATGAGCGATTTTTTTAGATAAATGCATAGTAAATGGATTGTTTCAGTTCAAAGATAAGAAGCACGATAATTTTTAACACTGGTTATTTATCCTCAGATGTGGAGAGCGTTGGTCTATGGCTAATAATTAATTATGAAGCAGGGAAATTGGCCTGAATAGAATGAATCGTTTATTCAATTAGTTTCCCCTAATCCCAAACTCACCTAAACCTTCCGGAAATCGTGTAACACACCTTATCATTAATTCTCTGGAAAACATCGCCGTTTATTTTTCGTAATTTTCTTGCCCTTCGATTGGCCAGTAACCTTCCTTCGCTGTCGAAATATTGGGGTTGTGAATAAAATGTAAGGATAAAATATTTTTCATTGGTAAAAGGGAGGTGAACAGCCACCGGCCGGATAGACATGAGTACCAGGTATTTTTTTTGATTATTTGTATAGAAATCAAGGTTATTGATCCAGATACAATGGATGGAACGCATTTGAGTGATGAGGCCTGTGACAGCTATCGCAGATAAATGATATTTTGCCAAAGTATCCTGTAACCTGGGCTCATTGATTTCGAACTCATAAATGAACTTTATCGAATCTGTAATGATCTCCAATGAAATATAATTGAATGACTTATCAGTGAACGCAAGAGAAAAAGGATTTTGCCGGTACAGGGCTTTATAAGATTGCTCAATAACAGTAAGCGTTTTTTCATGCTCATAAAAATAATTCGAAGAGATCACTTTCCTGGAAGCACAGGAGCACAATAATGCGATGATACACAAAAGCAATAGGATATGGCTGCTTCTATTTTGCATCATTTGTTTTTTTTGTGATGTGTGAAATGCCGAAAATGATTTTTTTCAGGAATGCAGGACTTAATAATTGCAGGCTACGGCCACCATAATCCCAATAGATAACAGCAATCCGGTCATCTACTTTTTCAATATTCAGTAAGATGATGAAATGCGTTGGGACAGCCAGTTTTAATTTAGTATGATTCTTCTTATACAGTGAAAGGTTATTAACGAATAAGGCAACATTACCTGTTTTTAATCTCTCGGATAAGTATTCGAACATATCCCTTACACCAGGACGTATCAGGTCTGAACCAACTGCGTTTACCTGGTAGTTAAATAATTTTCTAACCATGCGGTTGAATTTCGAAAAATTTACAGCGGCCCACATTTTGTTTTCATCACCCATATTAAAATGTTTGTCAAATAAATTCAGGTAACCTTTAAAATGATCCGCCAGTGAAAGAAACCAGAGTTGGTCGGCATGGCGTATGTCCAGTTCTCCTTTAAATGTAAGGGAGCCGGCTACCAACTTTACCTCCTTGCCTGGCTCAAAATATTCTTTTCCATAAACCGCATTGCCGTCAGTATATAGTTGCACCATGAATTTTACATAATTCAACGGATCATCATGCAGGGGGAGATAAGAGAGTGCAGCATAGGCACAAAAGTTGGTACTCCTTCCTTCATAAATACTTAAAGGTTGTTCAATATTTTTTTTCAGGTTTTGCAGAAAAAGTAACGGGTTTACTTTTGGCCAAAAATTACTGGCTTTAAGGTCGGTCTGTTTATCCAGGAAGGCAAGTGCCTCTTTGTTTGTGGACAGGGGTGTGGTATCCCTGTCTATTTTTTCACCCGCCAATGCATCATTGCCTATGCAGCAAACGATACAAAGAATGATGAAATAATAAACAGCTTTATTATTTGAACAGGATTTTATCAAGGAATACTTTATTGAATGTGCAATGTATGAAACTAAGGCTTTACCGCTAAAGTGCAATACTATTAAGACGGGATAGATACCGGATGTAAAAGTATTTTTCACTTCAATATTCCGAAGCGTGGTGCGTATATATAAAAAGCCCGCTTCAAAGAAGCGGGCTCCATTATGGTCTATCGTCCATGGTTTATGAACTCTTTCTTAATAACGGTACAGATCAGCTTTAAAAGGGCCGCTCTTAGGTATACCCAGGTATTCGGCCTGCATATCTGTTAATACATCCAATACAGCACCTACTTTAGCAAGGTGTAAACGGGCAACCTTCTCATCTAAATGTTTAGGTAACACATATACTTTGTTTTCGTAGTTTTTGTTGTTGGTCCACAATTCAATCTGTGCCAGTGTTTGGTTAGAGAAAGAGTTACTCATAACAAAACTTGGGTGGCCGGT
>JAYTOS010000402.1:0-4975 GCA_043747705.1 Bacteroidota bacterium | reverse complement strand
AGTGGTAGTTTCCCTGCCTGGTATAAAACCATTTTAGGTTTAGACAGTTCTTATACGGTCTCATATATTGATACAACCGGCAAAGAGGCAGTTGCTACGATAAAAAATTTCAGACCAACCATAGATACAAGCAAAAAAAACAGGGCCGCCCCATTATTCCCTCTTGTGAAACCAACACGCAAACAAATACGGGAAGCCAGATTATTATCCAGGCGCGGCATAGCTATTGACACCGCACTCAATACCGCATTTATCCGGCTAACCTCTTTTACGGGTGGAAATATCAGGGGTTTCTTCAGGCACTCTTTTAAAACCATTCGGCAAAAGCATATACAGCATCTTGTAATTGACCTGCGTGAAAATGGCGGGGGCAAAGTGAGCAACAGTATTTTACTCACCCAGTATTTAACTGATCATCCTTTTAAAGTAGGCGACAGCGTTGTAGCCATAAGCAGGCGTTTCAAATATGGACGTTACATCAAACCCAGCTGGTCGTATTGGCTTGCTATGAACTTTGGCGCACATAAAATGAAAGACGGCCTGATACATTTACGCTATTACGAAACACATCTCTTTCAACCGCAAAAAAAAGATCATTTCAATGGAGATGTTTACCTGGTGCAGGGAGGATATAGTTTTTCTGCTACAGCCATGTTCATTTCTTACCTAAAAGGGCAAAAGAATGTAAAACTGGTAGGCGAAGAAACCGGTGGCGGCTATTATGGTAGTTCTGCCATGCATATCCCCACAATTGTTCTGCCTAATACGGGTTTACGGGTAAGTTTGCCCATGTACAGGGTAGTGATCGATTCTACCCGGCCCAAGGGCCATGGCATTATTCCTGATATTGAAATAGACCCTTCTTCTCAGGCAATTAAAAATGGGATTGACCTGAAAATGCAGAAAATCAGGGAGCTCATACAGCAAAAGACTTTCTAAGTCGCTCTACTGTTAACACTGAATGTATTATTTTGCACCCTAATTATCATGCGCCAAATATATCGTAACATATCTCTGCTACCATTACTACTGTTGCTAACAACAATATCCGGCTCTTATAGCACCGCATCTGCACAGGATTCCAATACTGCGCAGGTTATGAAAGCTGATTCGCTACCAAAGAAAAAAAAGCTTTCCTTAAAACCTGCGGGAGATTTCGACCAGCGCTTTTCTTTTATTGATAAAGAAGGTGTGAGTATCTGGGGTTACCGCATCGGGCTCTCGGTAAATGATAAGTACAAAGTGGGTATTGGTGGCTATTTTTTAAAACAGGAGTCGGCAGGCATAAAACTGGATGCTACGGGTACCCCTATCAATCAATTAACCAAGAGCCTTTATTATGGCACCATTTATTATGAACCTTTTTTATTCCGCAGGAAAAGGTGGGAAATGAGTATGGTGTTTGAACTCGGTTATGGAAAAGCAGAATTGGATTCTACCAATAAAATACGTGGCCGGTTTTTAACCAAGAGTGAAAAACAGGATTTTATTCCGGCGGGTATGGGCTACTCAGTAAATCTTATCATTCCCGAAATAAAGGGTCTTCATTTTCTTACGTACCTGGGATTGAATGGAATGATTGGCTTACGCAAAGCAGTGTTCAACAGCGATCTTAAATACAATTACGACGGCTGGTACTGGAGTATTGGCAGTGCGGTTTTTCTTGACAAGATTATTTCAGATTTAGCTGGAGGAAAAAGAAGACGTGCTGCAGCCAATTAAACCCTCCATTTTATTTAATGGTAAGATGGATTGTCTTAAATGCATCTAAAAAATTATCCGCTAATCAATCCTTTTACTTCCAGCGACTCATCTAAAAAAACAAGATTAGCATCATAGCCTTTTTCAATTCTGCCCATGGTATTTGCTTTTTGCATTGCCTGCGCCGGATATATACTTACCATTCGCAATGCTTCATCTAAATCAATACCTGCATGGTTAACCAGGTTACGCAAAGATTTTGCCATGGTTAAAGCCGAACCGCTTAATATCCCCTTTGATTCATATTTATCTCCGGATAAATGATGTGGGTATTCCCCTTCGCTTGTTTCTGTTACCGCATCGGTAATTACAAACAATCTTTCCTTCAATATTTTTTTTGCAATCTGTATCGCAGAAAAATCAATATGAAAGCCATCGGGCACAATGCTTGCCATAACCGTTGGGTGATTGAAAATAGCCCCCACCATTCCGGGTGCGCGGTGTTGCAAAGGACTCATGGCATTGTATAAATGAGTAGCGGTATTAATACCAGCATCAAAAGCAGCAGTTGCTACTTCATAACTGGCATTACTGTGGCCGGCAGAAATAATTACATTATATGACCGTATGAGGGTCATCACTTCTTCACTACAAACTTCCGGGGCGAGTGTGATCATAGTAATAACCCCCTTACCGTATTCCAGTAGCTCTTTTACTTCCCCGAGTGTGGGCGAATGGATAAACGATTCAATGTGCGCGCCTTTTTTTATCGGGTTGATCCACGGGCCTTCTACATGTAAACCGATACAGCCTTTCCCGCCCTCGTCCCAATAAGCCCTCACCGCATCAATACATTTGTAAAATACTTTAAATGAATTGGTGGCCACGGTTGGTTGAAAATGAGATGCGCCGCCTTCTGAACAATACGCATATAATTTATGCAAAGAATCCGCTTCAGGATATACCGCTAATAATTTTCCATACGCGCCATAAATCTGAATATCCATAAATGCCGGAGCCAATATATGATGACTTGAACCTTGTTCGTCTGAAATATTTTCAGACGGAAGTACATCAATAATTTTTCCTTGCAATACCACAACCGTATGTTGCGAAAGCCATTCACTTCCCGTAAAAACTTTTTCTGCTTTGTATAGTTGTGGTTTATTCTCCATCAGTTTCTATTATATTAAAATCATCGGCATCTTTCCAGAAAGGAAACTTATCCCTTATTTGCTGCAAAGGCTCTTTTTGCAATACGATGGTATGAATGTCTTCGCCTGCTGCATTATGGTATAAAGCAGAGCCCAATGCATCTATCACCATACTATCCCCGCAATGATTGATACCATTACCATCATTTCCAACCCTGTTTACCCCCACTACATAACACTGGTTTTCGATGGCCCTTGCGGTAAGCAATGTTTTCCACGCATGGTTTCGGCGTTCGGGCCAGTTGGCTACATATAAAAGAATGTCATACTCTGGTGCTTCGTTGGATTGTTGCCTTGCCCATACCGGAAAGCGCAGGTCATAACAGATCAACAGGTTGATCTTCCATCCTTTTACACTGGCGGTCAATCGTTTCCTGCCGGAAGTATATTCTTCATGTTCACCCCCAAAAGCAAAGCGGTGGCGTTTATCGTAATAGCCCAATGTACCGTTTGGCAATACCCATAAAAGACGGTTAAAAAAATGGCCATCTTCTTTAATCATCACACTTCCGGTAAGGATTATTTTTTTTGCGGCGGCTACTCTCTTCATCCAGGAAACCGTTTCCCCGTCCATCGTTTCTGCAAGCAGTTGGGGTTTCATGCTAAACCCGGTGCTGAACATTTCGGGTAATATCACCAGTTCTGTTTTTTCGACAATGCCCATGATCTTTGTTTCGAGCATGGCAAGATTAGCCTTTTTATCTTCCCAAAATAAATGGGTTTGCACTAATGAAAGGGTAAGAGAGGACATGATGTATGTTTATTTGCCGTACCAAATAAAAATTAACTGCAGATTGTAAATAACAGATTACGTAACCTGCAAATCTGCGGCTAACTTTATCATCCGGCCACTCAATGATAATTATACGTGCAAGTTAATGCAAACGATAACCCAACTGCAGAGACCCATAACGCTGAGGGTTTTTTTGCGTAACCGCTTCCCTGCTCTGGTAGATTAATTCGATTTTAGTTGTCCATCGCCCCTGCGCATAACAAAGTCCCCAGGTTTGTTGAAACATCCATGGTTCTGTTTCACCTAAAACAGCACCGTTACCTTTAGAAAACAGGCCTCCTTCAACAGTAGCATTGTATGCCTGAAAAATAATTTGAGGATGCCAGTAGGCAAACAGTTCATGTTTCCTGTTTGTTTGAGTTGCCTTGTTCTGTACCCGCGCATTCCATAAGGAACTGTTACTGTTTTTTTCAAAACTTCCCACACAGAGATAAGCCCCAAGTTTGGCGTTGGTAAATGTACTGCCCAGGCTCACCTGTATATCGGGCACCCATTTCAGCCAGGAAGAATCTTCAATAACAGTTCTTGCATAATTAAATCCCAAATCTATGCCCAATGCATTTTGTACCTGGTACTGCCATCCTGTAAATGGGGCGTATCTAAAAAGTTTATGGTAGCTGTTCTGCATATCCTCCCCAAAAGAAGCAGCACCAACCACCCCCAGCGAAGCACTGTATTGAAGGACTGACTCATTAGCAAAAAATTGCGCCTGGTTGTATTTTAAAAATAAATACCCGCAATAAGGTCTGTCTATATCTGCTGGCCCCGCTGTTTTGCGGATAAGCGGGGTATAGATCATTTGTCCTATTTCGTAGGACCTCACCCTTTTGTTTCCTTTTTTTTGGGCAGCAGTGGTTAACTTTAAAAAGAGGCCATTGGTATAATTGGCATCCTTCTTTTGAAAAAGATACGCATCGTTGTCATTGGTAAACGATAATTCACTCCTATAATAATCCCCGTTTTTTTGCTGCGCATAAACAGCAGATAGCAGCATACAAAATGCCGGTATAAGCAAGCTTTTCAACATAATAATCCATTCATTTCAGGTGCGTCTATTCTTTCCTTCCGTCCTTATCTCAGCAATAATGCGCTGAATTATGGGTGCTTCATATCCTTTTTGAAGCAGGTAAGCATTCGTTTTAACCTGTCGGGTTATGTAGTGTTCCCCCTTCAGGCTTTCCCATTTTGCGAGGGCTATCTTTTGTAAAGATGCTGTATAATCACCCTCTTCTATCTCTTTCAGTGCCCTTTTAATAATATTTTCACC
>JAYTOS010000401.1:0-9969 GCA_043747705.1 Bacteroidota bacterium | reverse complement strand
CGTAAAATGATGCCCGGTATTAGCCATGCTGATGTGGCGGATAAAGCCATAAGCAACATGCCGTTTGCAAAACTGGTATAATAGCTGGCAATACTGCATACCCAGCAAATAATCCCGCCTATGATCATTGGGGTGAACTTTCGTACGCCCCCGGTAATAAAAGTAGGTATGCCATAAACAATCATATACAATGCAATACTGTTAGACGGATGTACATGGCTGTTATAAAATGAAAGAAGGAAAATACAAATGGCAAAAGTGACCCAAACAAAATTCATCATGCTTTCATCATGCGAAATGAAATTTTTTGGTTTCCACGATCGCCATATAAAAAAGACCTGTGGTAGTAAAGCGAATAATGACAGAAGCCACTCATCAAAACCAATATCGAATTGATAGGTAACCCGGGCATAGGTAACCAAACTGCAAAAAGTGATTACTATCCCCCAGAAGAGAGGGCCCACCCCGGATTCGATGTAAGAATTTTTTACCTTTTTGATCATTGATGCGATCAATTCAAGACTTTCTTTTTCAGTTAACTGGTTTTCTTCTTCCATGACTTAACTTTTTTGTTGTTGATGCCGGATTCGTAATAAATGGCCGGGTATGATATAACTGATCAGGATAGCAACGCTGCCGATCAGTAATTGGGAATCGTAACTGAACTTAACGGATACTGCTGCTAATACAAAATTGATCAACCCACCGATGATCAAGGGCTGGAAGCGAAGCATCTTACCGCTTACAAAAGTGCCGATACCATATAAAAGAATATAATAGGTAAAGGCCGATTGCCAGGATGCTTGCCCAAGTACATTGATGAATACCAATGCAATAAACGCCATAGTTAATGCGATCCATAAATAACTTAATGCTTCGTCTACAAATGATTTTACACGCTGTTTTTTAGATTGCCTCGAACCATATATACCAGAGATCACACCACCAACTGGCATCAGCCACCACACAAAATAATGTTGGGGATATTGCAAATACACTTTTAAAATAAATTCTGTTATGCAACAAAAAAATACCAGCCAGCCCCACAATAAAAAATAAAAACTATCATCTGCTACAGAATCTTTTGTCTTATTGATCATTGTTTGAATCAATTGAAGGCTTTCGTGTGGCGACAGTTCTTTTTCGTTTGTTTCCATGACTGGTAGCGTTAAGTTTACAAAAATAGCAGTGGCTTTTCAGCCACTGCTGTATTAGATGCACATATTACTGACAAGCAGCCAATAGTTTCTCTGCTTCTTCCTTGCCCCAGTTAGGATGGAGTGGTGAAGCTGGCTGGAATGTTTTGTATAATGCCACTGATTTTTCGAATAATTTTTTAGCGATAGCTTTACCACCTCCAAAGGCTTCGGGTGTATTCATCAGGGTTTGCCCGTTTAAATAGTAAATACGTGGATTATTCGGATCTGCTTTGGTTGCACTTTCCAATGCATTGCGGGCTTCTGCACCGTAGCTTTGATAGCGCGTCATAGGATCAACCGTCATTTGTAAAATTGCTACCATCTGGCGCATGCAGAATATTTCGGAATTATTTTTTTCAATGGCTTCCGCTTTACCAATCAGGTCTTTACTTTTCTCGCCAACTTTGTCTTTATCAGCTTTGGGGTCCATCCATCCTGTTAAATAAGTTGCCTGCGCTGCATAATAATAAGGCAGCCATTTATCTTTTTCGGCATCACCCACCCTTTCAAAGAAAGCAGAAACTGCATTCATGTCTTCCGCAGTTTTAGACGCTTTAAACTGCTCTAATCCTTTAGCCATAGCGCCTTCATATTTTGATTGGGCCGCTACCATACCGGCTATGAACATACTAATGATTACTAATAACTTTTTCATAAAATTGTTGTTTAAGATGATTGTTGATTTTTTAATTTTTCGTATTCCTGTTCAATTGCATTTCTTGTATTAAAAATATAGGCATTTGCATAATTAAAGGCCAGGCCAATGCCCCATGAGAGCATTACCCATGCAGGCCATGGAAAATAATCTTCCTGCTGATAGTCTCTGCCCGATACAAACCAAATTGCCCATAAAAATGCATTAACGATTAAATAACTGATCAGGTGTTTTTTAAAACCGGCACGCCTTTTAGCAAGTTCCCATAAAATGTCGTTTTTAGCTTCCATATTAATTATTATTTAGGTTGATTGGATCAATCTTTTTGTTGTCTTTTTAATTTCTCGTACTCCTGTGTTGCACTGGTCATTTTATTGCCATGGTAGGCATGAAAATATTGAAAAGCAATCCCCACACCCCAACCCATCATTGGCCAAATAGGCCAGAAATAAGATTCGGAGCCGGATGAGAAGAACCAAACCACTACCAGGAAAGCATTCACGATAAAATAGCTGATAAAGCTCCAGCGAAATCCAACCCTAGCTTTCGCCATTTGCCAGAGTTCTTCATCTTTTTGTTGTTCAGTGTTCATGGTGTTTATTTTAATGAGTAAATATTTTTTTGCTAATGCATTCTTGCCTGTATTACAAATTATTATTGATCGCATCCTGCCTCCTGTCAACACCCCAGCTCAAAAACACACCTACAAAAAAGAAACGCGGTGCTGCCGGTGTGATGGCTTCTTTGCGTAACCCATCGTGCGAGTAATTATAGCCGAATACCTGGTTACTGTTGAACACATTGGTTACCGATCCTACAAATACTGCATAGGCTTTACCGATAGAAGCTAAATAGTTAAGGCTAAAACCCAGCGTGTTGTAATCAATTGTTTTTCCCTGGTCGGCAATATCGTATTTGTTGCCATTTTTTACAAAGTTGTAATAAGGCCTTCCTGTTGCATAAGAGTAAGTAAAATTGAAACCTGTATTCCATTCGGTCACAAATCTTTTCATTACCAATGATGCGGTATGATCAGCTGCAAAACCCGGCTGCAACTGGTTAGGATAATTCAGGTAATCACGTTTGGTATCGAGATAAGAATAACTGATCCAGTAATCAAGGTTCTTAATGGTTTTCTTATCCCTCCAATATAATTCAATTCCTTTGGCATAGCCGGTTCCGTTGTTGTTATATTCCGGATACGTTTTAACCAGGTCATTATATTTTTTATAAAACGCCTCTACCCTGAAAGTTTGTAAAGTAGTATTCTTTATATAGTTGATGATGTAATGTGTTGCTTTTGTATAGCCGAAATTAGTAGTAGCATACAGGTAATTGTTTTCAGGTTTTTGATAAAACTCGCCATACGCAATACTCATCTGAGCGCCCTTTCCTGTTTTATAAGCGAAGGAAATACGAGGTGCGATATTGGCTTTACCAATCAAAGAAGACTGCTCAAACCTTGCGCCGATCTTTGCAGCGAGGTCATTGGTGATGTAAAGGTCCGCTTCACTGAACAATGCTTTAAAATGATCAGGTAATAATGCATTCCTGCTATTGTAAATACTCTTGTTATAACTGTACATGTATTCACCACCAAAACGTACCACACTGATTCCACTTAACCGTTTATCAAACACCGCTTTGAACAGACTGAGGTCTGCACGTGTAGTGAGATTAAAATTGGTGCTGTCTATCCAAACTGATCCGGTAGACACAGCCATGTTATTCTGGTTCTGTATCTGATTACTGATATCATTATGATCGGTGCTGTAACTCAATCCCAGGTTCATTTTCCAGCCATGACCTAAATTTTCCCGCCAGCTGAGGTTATTATACCAGTTGGTATTTTTTAAACCAAAAGCATTCTTCAAAGAAGGATCATCAATATTAGGCCTGCGGATGCCGAGTTGATTGGCAGCAAAAGTGGTATAGTATTTTATGATACCTCCTTTTTTGGTTTTGATACGGAAATTCGCATCAGCTGCATGATAAGCAGGGATCGTAAAATAATCCGGTGTTTGTTTAACGATACCAAAATAAGCACTCAGGTTTGTGTAATCATATCTCGCACCCCAGGATGATTTTTTATCTTTCGCAATTTCCTGTATACCTGCACCCAGAAATATGGGTGAGATAGAAGCGTTGGCTTCTGAGCGTTCGGGAATATCAATACTTTCCAATATCAGGGCAGATGATAATGCCTGGCCGTACAATGCAGAATAGCCACCGGTACTAAACACGGTTCCTTTAAATAAGAAAGGAGAAAAACGGCCCCGCTGGGCCAGGTCGGGCACGCTGCTGAAATAAGGATTGTTGACCAAAGTGCCGTCAATAAATTGTTTGGTCTCGTAACCTGCGCCACCTCTTACAAAAAGGCCCTCCTGTTCGCCAACTTGCTGTGCGCCGGGTAAGGTTTTTACCACGGCAGAAATATCTGCATTGGCACCGCCGGTGGTAACCACATCCAAAGAACTTAAAACGGTAGCAGCCCTTTTCCTGTCACCTGCTTCAAAACTGCCGGCGGTAACGGTTACGGCTTTCAGTTCGTTCACCTCTTCTTTTAAAGCGAAAGCCAGGTCGGCTGTATCTTTTCCAATGGTAATTTTTTGCTCAACAGATTTGTAACCGATATTGGTAACCACAATGGTTTGTTCTCCTTTTTCAAAAGTTTTAAAAGAAAAATGACTCGTTGAATCACTCACCCCGCCATCATACGAACCTTTTACTACTATACTGGCACCGGCAATAATATGTCCGCGATTATCTTTTACAGTTCCGTTTATTCTCACCTGGGCATTTGCCAAGCCTGCAGTTAAAAGAGTAATTATGAGCAGGATAGTTAGTTTTTTCATGGTTGCTTTGATTTGACAGGACAAACATAGAGTAGTTTATTTTATAAACTAACCTATTTTATAAATATTCTATTTTTGGATAAAAAAAGTTACAAATCATTGAAAATCAATAAAATACATTTTTCTTTTTTATTAAAAAAATATGATAATTACTTATATGATGGTAAATAAGCAAAATGGCCCCGAAAATTCGGGGCCATTTTATTGTTTCATCAAATTATCTGTTGCGGGTTCTTATTTGTACTGTGCCATCAACCCTTTTGCAAGTGTTACCATCTTCGCAAGGCTCTCATCATTCAACTGCCCTTTTTTAAACTCAGCCAATACATCAGGTAATTTATTTTCCATATCTATTAAAAAGTGTGATTCAAATTCCTTCACTTTTCTAACAGCTACATCTTTTAATAAACCTTGTGTACCGAGGTATATTATTGCTACCTGTTTTTCAACAGACATCGGTGAATATTGTAACTGCTTCAATATTTCCACGTTCCTCGCACCTTTATCAATTACATTTTTTGTGGCAGCATCAAGGTCACCACCAAATTTTGAGAACGCTTCCAGCTCGCGGTATAAAGCCTGATCGAGTTTCAACGTACCCGCTACTTTTTTCATGGATTTGATCTGCGCATTACCACCCACACGACTTACAGAGATACCCACGTTGATAGCCGGGCGGATACCTGCATTAAACAAGTTGCCTTCCAGGAATATCTGGCCATCAGTAATAGAGATCACATTGGTAGGAATGTAGGCTGATACATCACCTGCCTGTGTTTCAATAATTGGTAAAGCAGTTAATGATCCACCACCTTTTACCAGATGTTTGATAGATTCAGGGAGGTCATTCATATTCTTCGCTACATCATCATTGGCAATAACTTTTGCTGCTCTCTCCAATAAACGGCTGTGCAGATAAAATACATCACCAGGATATGCTTCACGTCCCGGTGGCCTTCTTAACAACAAAGATACCTCACGGTAAGCAACTGCCTGTTTAGAAAGGTCATCATAAATAATTAATGCAGGGCGACCCGTATCACGGAAAAACTCACCTATCGCGGCACCCGCAAAAGGAGCATAGAACTGTAAGGGAGCAGGATCAGACGCAGAAGCGCAAACAATTGTTGTGAATGCCATCGCTCCGTTATCATTCAATGTTTTCATCACACCGGCAACAGTAGATGCTTTCTGGCCGATAGCAACATATATACAGTATACAGGTTTTCCTGCATCGTAAAATTCTTTTTGGTTGATGATGGTATCAACGCAGATAGCCGTTTTACCAGTCTGGCGGTCACCAATTACCAACTCGCGCTGGCCACGGCCAACCGGAATCATCGCATCAATGGCTTTGATACCCGTTTGCAAAGGTTCTTTAACCGGCTCACGATAAATAACACCTGGTGCTTTACGCTCTAACGGCATCTCATACAGCTCTCCTGTTAACGGGCCTTTGCCATCAATGGGTTCACCCAATGTATTAATAACACGTCCAACAACACCTTCTCCTACTTTAATCGAAGCGATTTGTCCTGTTCTTTTAACTTTGGCACCTTCTTTAATACCAGTACTTTCACCCATCAATACCACACCCACATTGTCTTCTTCCAGGTTTAGTGCAATGGCTTTTACACCGCTTTCAAATTCTACCAGTTCACCACTACGCACACCGTTAAGGCCATATACACGGGCAATACCATCACCCACCTGTAATACGGTACCTACTTCTTCCAGGTCAGCCGAGGCATTGAAGTTGCTGAGCTGCTGTCGCAGTATCGCTGATATTTCATCGGGTTTAATGTCTACCATGATCTATATACTTTTAAGTTATGTTATAAATATTTATAAAAAATTAGCGCATGTTTTGCAGGAACAGGTTTTTTGTAAACTGTTTTTTTATATCCTTCAGTTCGCGCAGTATGCTGGCATCTACTAAATTATTATTGAACTCCAGTACAAACCCACCAATCAGGCTTTCGTCAGTGGCCGTTTCCAGTTCAACCGTACCCAGACCTTTCTCTTTTTGTACTTTTAATTCGATTGACTTTTTCAATTCTCCACTTACTTCAACAGCCGTGGTTAATTTTACCCGATGAATATTTTTGATGGTATTATACTGATCAACAAATGCAAATGCGATCTCGGGTAAATCGCTTTCGCGCCCCTTCTTAACCAACAGGTTATTAAAGGCGGCTGTTAACTCGCTCACTTTCCCTTTTGTAACGGCTGTAACAATCGTATTCTTTTGATCAGCCTTTATGATGGGGCTTTTCAGCAGGTTAACAAAATCTTTGCTCTGTTTACAAACAGCCTCTAAATATTTCATGTCGGCATACACAGCTTCCAATTGCCCTTTCTCGGTAGAAAGGTCAATCAAGCTTTTTGCATACCTGGCGGCTAAACGTGGGTTGGGCATGTTATTAATTTGAAAATTGCTCAATTACGCAATGCTCAATTGAGTTATTGCGTAATTGCCAAATTATTTAATTCAACTTCACTCCTTCAGCTAAATCATTAATATATTTCTCCTGCGCTGCTTTATTGCTGAGTTCCCTGCGCAGGATTTTTTCACTTACTTCAATTACCAATGCGCCTACCTGGTTTTTTACATCAGTTAATGCCGCATTTTTTTGCTGGGTAATGGCCACCTGTGCATCGGCTACAATACGGTCGTATTCGCCTTTGGCTTTGTCTTTGGCTTCACTGATCATTTTAAGGGTCTGTTCTTTGGCTTCTTTGATCATGATGCCGCGTTCTTCGCGCGCCTGTGCCATCAGGGCTTCATTTTCATTTTTGAAAGCGATCATTTCACCTTTTACTTTTTCTGCGGTAGCCAGTGATTCTGCAATACCTATCTCTCTTTCATTCAAACCTTTGATGATGGCGGGCCATGCAAATTTCTTCAAGATGAAGAAAACGATTAAGAACGCCAACAGCGTCCATAATAATAACCCTGGATCCGGTGTAAGTAATTTCATAATGTATATCCTCCAGTATCCCGTAAGTCGGGAATTTTATGCTGATAATTGATCTGATTGCAGAAGTGTGCGACGCAACAGGCGATCCTATGAAAACAAAAAGCCCGGAACATAACACAGATTTTTAAAGAGCAATCGTTCACGCCCATTTAGTGTTCTGAACGAAAATAAACTGCACCCTCCGTCCTGTACTTCAGGTGCAGTATTAAATTTTAGCAAAGGATTATTTTACTAATACCATTGCCAGGAAGCCTACGATGATTCCGAACAATGCGGCACCTTCTACAAGGGCAGCAGCCAAAATCATGTTAGCGCGGATATCGTTCATCGCTTCAGGCTGGCGTGCGATGCTTTCTACAGCACCTTTACCAATCTGTCCGATTCCCAAACCTGCACCGATTGCAGCTAAACCTGCACCGATTGCACCGCCTGCATTTGCAGTACCATCTAACAAAATTGTCATCAAACTCATGATCGTATTATTTACAGTTAAAAAAAACTTGTTTAAATATGTATCTGCTCTTCATGGTGTTCTCCTTCAAAAGCCGAACCAATAAATACCGCTGTCAGGTTGGTGAAAATATATGCCTGTATAAAAGCCACCAGTATCTCTATGAAATAGATAAATACGGTGAAGCCAACTGCCACCGGTGAAGTACCCCAACCAACAAATACATTCATTTCGCCGAAAATGAATATCAAAGAAATCAGACAAATAATGATAATATGACCGGCCACCATATTTGCAAACAGACGAATAATTAAAGCAAAAGGCTTGATAAAAACACCAAGAAATTCTACTGGTACCAATATAAATTTTACCCCCGTCGGAACATTTGGCGGATTAAAAATATGCCCCCAGAAATGCTTATTGGTACTGGATAAAATAACCACAAAGGAAATTAAACCCAATACAACCGTAAATGCAATATTACCGGTAACATTTGCGGTGCCGGGTATCAAACCGAAGATGTTATTGATTAATATAAAGAAAAAAGTAGTGAGCAGGTAAGGCAGGTATTTTTGAGATTTATGTGTAAGGTTAGGCACTGCAATCTCATCACGTACAAAAATGATAATCGTTTCCAACAGGTTTTGTTTCCCCCTGGGGGCGGAAGTAACGCCTACTCCTTTTTTATAAGCAGCGGCAATGGAGAGTAATACCCAGGTTAACAAAGTAAGTGCAATCATCATTTGCACCACATTACGTGTTAAAGAAAGATCATACACTTTTACACTTTCTTCTACTGTACCATCTTCTTTAACCGCTACAATTTTCTCTTCTTCAATTTTGTACCCTTTGTATACAGCTTCTCCATGCTCAAAATTAGAAGACATGAAAGCAGTTAATCCTCTTTCTTTCGAATATAAGATGATGGGTAAAGGCAGTGAAACATGGTGAATTTTTCCTTCACTGTCGTGGTATTCTGTAAAATGGAACTCGTGGTTATCGAGGATATGGCCAAAAATCACTTCCGCGGCATTAAATCCTTCTTTTTTCTTATCTGTTTCCTGCTCACCGGCTTTATGGGCCTTATTTTGAGCAGTATCCTGCGCAAGCAAAGGGGCAGAAAATGTGATAGTAAAAACGCTAAGAAACGCTACCAGTAATAATTTCAGACTTCTAAGGGCCATACCTATTTCTAAATTTGCGGCAAAGATAGGGGTAAGGGGCTGAAAAGCCTACAGGCAAAGGTAGAAAAATATCATTGGCTTGACTTATAGATATTATCCTGCAATTGCTTGATTTTTTCAAGATAAATCACATCAATTTGATCTTTGGGTCTATTAGCAGCTTTTTTGGACGCAATCAGGTGGTTAATATGTAAAAAATGAACAATCACTCCATCAATATCACCCGTAGCAGCCATTTCAAAACACTCATCAAATGTGTATTGCTCTATCCCTTTTACACCTACCATTACATCAAGCTTTAGCCCATTATTAAAGCTGAAATTAGTCCATCCGGGAACAAATTCCAATGTGGCCAGCATGGGAAAATCTCCTATCCCATAACTGCTGAATGCCTTTTGCAGGCAGTCTCTGTTTTCAGGGCTATCTTCTATCCAAATATCCATGTCACCTGTAAATCGTTGGTAACCATGCATGTTAGTAGCATAGGCTCAAATCATAATATATTTTACATTTTTTTCCTGAAGTGCTTTCCAGAATAAAAGAATTTCTTCATCAAAAATGTCCATAAACTATTAGCTATTTTCCGAGCGTGTAAGGCTTATGAGTAATTTTCGCTCTTTTAAGCGTTTGCTGTATTTTATACA
>JAYTOS010000400.1:0-1453 GCA_043747705.1 Bacteroidota bacterium | reverse complement strand
CCGGTACAAAATTAATTTCGGCCTGTGGCAATATCAATAAGCCGGGCATTTACGAAATTGATATGACCATCTCTGTTGAAGAATTTATTTACAGCGATGCATATTGTGGGGGCATACCTAATGGAAAAAGATTAAAAGCCTGCATCCCGGGTGGATCATCTGTTCCTATTTTACCGGCCAATTTATTATTAACAACTGCTAAAGGGGAGAAGCGGTTGATGAACTACGAAAGCCTGAGTGATGGCGGTTTTGCAACCGGCAGTATGATGGGATCGGGTGGGTTTATTGTGTTGGATGAAGATCAATGCATCGTAAGACATACCCTCACACTTGCAAGATTTTATCATCACGAAAGTTGTGGACAGTGCAGCCCTTGCCGGGAAGGCACCGGCTGGATGGAAAGGATTTTAAAGAAGATTGAAAACGGAAAAGGAGAGATAAGTGATATTGATTTGTTGTGGGATATTCAAAGAAAAATTGAAGGCAATACCATTTGTCCCTTGGGTGATGCAGCTGCCTGGCCAGTGGCCGCAGCCATCCGTCATTTCAGGGATGAGTTTGAATGGCATGTGAACAATCCCGAAGAATGTTTGAAAGGTAATTATGGGTTGAGGCATTATGCTGATGAGATTCATATACCGGAAACAGTTTAAAATATTTAACCGCAAAGACGCTAAGGCGCAAAGTTTGGCAAATAATTTTCTTTGCAACTTTGCGACTTAGCGGTTAAGAAAATAAATATGTCTGAAGAAATAAAAACATTTAAAGTTACCATCGACAACATCACAATTGATGTTGCACCGGGAACTTCTATTTTACATGCAGCCAGGGAAATTGGTGGCGATGTTACACCGCCTGCAATGTGCTACTACAGCAAGTTACAGGGCAGTGGCGGCAAGTGTCGTACCTGTTTGGTAGAGGTTGCCGCAGGCTCTACGGTTGATCCGAGGCCGATGCCGAAACTGGTGGCCAGTTGCCGTACCAATGTTATGGATGGAATGGTTGTAAAAAATATTACCAGCGAAAAAGTGAAAGATGCAAGAGCCGGTGTGGTAGAGTTTTTGTTGTTGAATCATCCGCTGGATTGCCCCATTTGTGATCAGGCTGGCGAATGTCATTTGCAGGATTTGGGATACGAGCATGGCAAGGTGGGTACCCGTTATGAATTTGCAAGAAGAACTTTTGAGCCCGAAGATATTGGTCCGTACATTCAATTGCACATGACCCGTTGCATACTTTGTTACCGCTGTACTTATGTGGCCGATCAGTTAACCGATAAAAGGGTGCATGGTATTTTGGACAGAGGAGAGCATTCAGAAATTTCAACCTATATTTCTAAAGCCATCGATAATGATTTTAGTGGCAACATGATTGATGTTTGTCCGGTGGGTGCTTTAACCGATAAAACTTTCCGTTTTAAAAACAGGGTTTGGTTTACCAAGCCGGTTGATGC
>JAYTOS010000399.1:0-1094 GCA_043747705.1 Bacteroidota bacterium | reverse complement strand
AAGATAATGGCATGAGTGGCCGACCGGAAGATCAGCAGAAAAAAATTGGAGATACACTTGCCAAACTTGGTATGGGAATGGGCGTATTTGTGCAGCCTGGCTTAGGCAATGACAGTAATATGCTGGCATCGGGCAAAGCCGACCAGGTTGAAAAATTTATTGCATCTTGCAAGAAAGCGGTTGAGATTGCTAAACGCATAAACAGTAAGTTGGTTACGGTGGTTCCCGGCGATTTTGTTCGAGACCTGCCTATTGGTGTACAAACAGGTAATGTAATTGAAGCGATAAAAAAAGGAACAGCCATTTTGGAGCCACATGGAATTATAATGGTGCTGGAGCCGCTTAGTGACGACCCGGATCTATTTCTGCGAACACCCGACCAGGCGTATGCTATCTGCAAAGCTATTGGTAGTCCGTCATGTAAGTTGCTATATGATATGTATCATGTACAACGCAACCAGGGCCACATTATCCCTACGCTGGATTTGGTGTATGATGAAATTGGCTATTATCAGATAGGCGATAACCCAGACCGCAATGAACCAGGCACAGGCGAGATGAATTACAAAAATATATTTAAACACATCTATAATAAAGGATACAGAGGTATTTTGGGCATGGAACATGGCACTGCCGGTAAAGGTAAAGAAGGCGAATTGGCATTGATAAAAGCTTACAGGGAAGCGGATAGTTTTATGTAGGTTTCTGATAACAAGGACACGAATTTTTTTCACGAATTCCACGAATAAATACAATACAGCATTCAATGCCGTTAAGTTAAGCAAAATGGAAGTGGCGGGTGGGGACACCCGCCACGGAAAGTGGTTTCTGATAACAAGGACACGAATTTTTTTCACGAATTCCACGAATAAATACAATACAGCATTGTATTTCGTGGAATTCGTGTTTTATAATTTGTGTGATAAAAAAAGCATTAATATTTTTCCCTGATGGTTTCTAAAAAAGTTTCTTCGGCTCGCCTCACTTTGGTGGCGCTGCCCTGAAATTGATTGGTTAAAATAGAGAAGATAATAAATTTCCCCTTTTTTGTATATAGATAACCACTGATGGCGATGTGGTTGCTTAAACTACCT
>JAYTOS010000398.1:0-14842 GCA_043747705.1 Bacteroidota bacterium | reverse complement strand
CCCCAGGTTGCATTCAATATGGTAAAAGTATTGGAGAAAGCAGGCTGTACGGTTTCTTATAATGCCAATCAAACCTGTTGTGGGCAGCCGGCATTCAATGCCGGTTTTTGGGGTGAAGCAAAAGAAGTGTGCTCTAAGTTTATCAATGATTTCCAGGGGGCGGATTATATTGTTGCGCCGAGTGCCAGTTGTGTGGGTTTTGTAAGGAATTATTACAGCAAAGTATTTGATAATTCATCCTCGCCTGTTGCTGCAAAAAAAACAGCCGACAGGATATTTGAATTTTCAGAATTCCTTATCAAAGTTTTAAAAATCGATGATTTTGGATCTGTTTTTGAAGGCAAAGCCACTTACCATGATAGCTGCGCCGCTTTACGCGAATGTAAAATAAAGGAAGAACCCCGCAGGCTTTTAAGCAAAGTAAAAGGATTGGAAATAATAGAAATGAATGATGTAGAAACCTGCTGTGGTTTTGGCGGGACCTTCGCTGTAAAGTTCGAACCGATCAGCATTGCCATGGGCGACCAGAAAGTAAATAATGCCGCAGCAACGGGCGCGCAATACATTATCAGCACCGATATGAGTTGCCTGATGCATATAGACGGCTGCAATAAACACAAAGAAAGCGGGCTAACCGTACTGCACCTGGCAGATGTATTGGCAAGCGGATGGTAGGAATTATTTTAAGTGTTAAATGCTAAATGTTGAATGCTATGTTTTTATTTAAAATTCACCATTCAAAATTCAAAATAAAAAATGAATTACTGGTTAATCAAATCCGAACCCTCTGTATATAGCTGGGAGCAGTTTGTAAAAGAAGGGCAAACATTCTGGAATGGCGTTCGTAATTATGCTGCCCGAAATAATTTACGTTCTATGAAGAAGGGCGACCTTGCTTTCTGGTACCACAGCAATGAGGGCATGGAAATTGTGGCTATTGCCAAAGTAGTAAAAGAATCTTACCAGGATCCCACAACTGAGGATACTGCCTGGTTAGTGGTTGATTTTAAACCTTATAAAAAATTAAAAAATCCTCTTGGACTCGCACAGATCAAAGCTGATAAACGTTTGGCGGATATGGATTTAGTAAGATTGGGAAGGCTTTCCGTGGGGGCAGTGAAAGAGGCGGAATGGAAGATTATTTTGGAGATGTCGGGAACTATACTTTAAGAGAGAATAGACAGTTTGTATCAATTTTCTTTTATATAACGAATCTAACGGTTACAATATCATTTCCTGAAGTAATAATGTAAGCCGGTCGGCGATTTTATTTTTCTCCTAATTAAAAACCGCTATAGCACCAAAAGTAACATCACCACTGCTATTGCCCTTGCCGCAGTTATCAAAAATTGATATAGTAGCACTATATAAAATTAGCCGCAAATTCACTAAATATAATCTGCGAATCTGCGGCTAAAAAATAAAATCAGTTGTGTTACAATTTTTTGATCAGGTCACTTGCCTGTTTTACATAATCATCATTCTTTGCTTCGGTAGCGACAGTGATACATTTTTCTGCACTGGCTTTAGCCGCAACTTTATCACCCATATCACGCTGGATTTTTGCCTGTTGCAACAGCAGCCAAAATGCTTTTGGATTAGCCTGAATAGCTTTATTCACGTTAGCCAAAGCTTTGTTCATATCCTTATCCCACTCGTAATAAAAAGTAGCGGCAGACGCATATGCCGCTGAGTTCACGGTTTCAGCACTCAATGCTTTTACTACCTGCGCGCGGATACGGTCTTTCACATTAATGCTCATTGGAATACGAACAGCTGTATTGCCCCACATGATATTCAGTTCACAATTTTCTGCCATCACATTCGCAAACTGCATGGTAAAAGTTTCTACATCCATACCTGTTTTCTCTGCCTTTACTTTAAAACGGTTAACGTCTTCACTTTCTTTATAGCCATCTGTTCCCCAATTACCAAGGCCTTTGTTTATAACAATCTCCCAATATTCTTTTCCCGGTACAGTGTATAATACATAGGTGCCGGTATCTAATAATTTACCGCCCATCATCACTTTATCACTGAAAACGATGCGGGTAGCCGCATTGGCACCCGTGCGCCATAGTTTGCCAAGAGGGGCGAGGTCGCTATTCTCTTTCAACAGACTCCTGCCTTTGATACTTGGGCGCGAATAGGTCAGTTCAATTGATCCGACACCGAATTCCTGTATGATTTTTTGTGTCGGACTTGGTGCCGGCATTTTGATCTGTGCAAAAACTGTTATGCTGCAAAGGGTTGCAGCCAGTAAAAAGATTTTTTTCATATGGTACTTGATTTAAGATGTTTAAGAGGAACAAATCTACATCTTTTTTTGACGGGACGCTAAAGCGGCCTTATGGGAAATGGAAAGAAAATGAAAGAGGATAGTATAAATAATAACCATTCGGGCAATTAGCGTTCAGGTCGCTTTAGCGTACCGACCGTTAAAGGCCGGATGAAACCGTTGTAAGGTGTCCCTTAAAAAATCCCTGTCGAGATGCGTATATATTTCGGTTGTGGTAATGCTTTCATGCCCCAGCATTTCCTGAACGGCCCGAAGGTCGGCACCGCCTTCTACCAGGTGTGTGGCAAAAGAATGCCGGAAAGTATGCGGTGATATATTTTTAGTAAAGCCTGCTTTTAAAGCCATGTTTTTAATAATATAAAAGATCATTATCCGGCTAAGGTTAGTTCCCCTTTTATTGATAAAAAGAAAATCTTCAAAACCGGCCTGTATGGGTTGGTGTACACGTATATTTTCTTTATAGAGCTTAATATATTTCACCGCATCACTGCCAATCGGCACCAGCCTTTCTTTATCTCCTTTACCAATCACACGGATGAAACCTACATCCAGGTATAAACAGGATATTTTCAGGTTCACCAATTCACTTACCCGCAGCCCGCTGCTGTACATGGTTTCCAGTATGGCTTTATTGCGACTTCCATCGGGTGTGCTTTGGTCCAGTTGCGAGATTACCGTTTCTATTTCTTCAAACGTTAAAACATCAGGTAGTTTTCTCCGGGTTTTAGGTGCTTCCAGTAAAGTAGAAGGATCTGTTTTGGTAATTTGTTCTATCAGGCAAAATTTATAAAATCCGCGTATGCCTGAAATGATCCTTGCTTGTGAAGTGGCGGTCATCCCCAATTCACCCACCCATTTTACAAATTGTTGAAGGTCCTGCAACTCAATTTCTGAAGGTGCTTTCAAGGTATTGCTGATCTGTAGATAATCGGTAAGTTTCCCTACATCATGCAAATAGGCTTCCACCGAGTTATCACTAAGTGATTTCTCTAAGCGGAGATAAGCTTTGTATCCTTTTTTATAAGCTTCCCACATGTAGGGTTTGGTATATATGTATGAGGAAATCGGGAAATTTTGGAATTGAAGGCAAGGTACACGATATTGCAATTTGAAAATTCTACAATTTCAACATTTCTCAATCGCCCTAATGCAAGTCAGTCTCCGTTCGTTCAAACAAAAGGTCCGTTATCATCAGAAAAAATTCAAGCGTTATTTGGGAAAGATAGGGAAGAACCCACCGCGTGACTTAGATATAATTGCCGCTTCAATTGATGCGGAAGTATGGAAAGAAGTGGATTGCTTAAGCTGTGCCAATTGCTGCAAAAAAATGACACCCACATTCAAGGCTGCCGATATCAAAAGAATTGCCGCGCACTTTGAAATAAGCCCGTTGGAGTTCAGAGAAAAATGGTTGAAGTTTGAAAAATCAGATGGCGACTGGGTAAATAAAACACAACCCTGCCAGTTTTTAAACCATAGTACGAATATGTGCAGCATATATGAAGTTCGACCGGCCGACTGCGCAGGCTTTCCTTACCTGAAGAAAAAGAAAATGTCGGAATATATCCATGTTCACCAGCAGAATATCGAGTATTGTCCAGCCACCTATAAGATGGTTGAAAAAATGATGGAACGGATATAATTTTATTACGAAGGAGTAATTACCATTTTGGAAAAATGATGAGAAGTAATGGTGAAACCTTTATTCAGGTAGAGCCTGTGGGCATCGAAGCGTTGATGGCCCGAATCGAGGGTGATCACTTGGTACCCTTTTTGTTTGGCCAGTTCGGTTACATGGTTTAAGAGTTTACTGCCATATCCTTTGCCTCTCACTTCGGGCAGGGTAGAAAGGTCATCAATATAAAAATGTTTGCCGTTATAAGTAAACTGTAAGTACCGGAAGCCAATGATAGATACCGCGTAACCATTTTCTCCTTCAATAAATGCCAGTTGGTATCCTTCTGATATTATTTCTTTAATGGTGGGCAGAAAACTATTTTCTAAAAGATGCGGTCGGAGTTCTTTCAGGGCTTTCCAACATTTAAGAATATCGGTATCGGTAATAGCTGTTTGTATCATCATCGGGTGATTTTTTTATAACGCACACTTTTTAAGCCAGATTATTTGCGGTGAATCCTAAGTTAGTGCCTGGGATTAATATTCGGGTAATTATTAAAAATACACATCTTCAATCATAAATATCTCTTTCACTTCTTCATTAATCAAGGTAATGGCCAATACATCAAACTGGATGTATTTCCATTGAGGGTGCTGGTATTGGTACTCTTCAGCAACGTTTTTAAGGTTCGACATTTTGTCGCGGGTAATGCTTTCTTCCGGCCGCCCATAGCGAAGCGATTTACGTGTCTTTACTTCAATAAAATGCAGGAACCGGCCTTTAGTGGCAATAATATCAACCTCCCAATGACGGAAACGCCAATTTCTTTCCACCATTTGATAGCCATTTTTTACCAGGTAAACGGCTGCTATTTCCTCACCTTTATCGCCGGTAGCTTTATTATTGTTCATGACTTAGGAATATTCCCTTAAAAATAGCTATCCATACAAGATATTATTCTTTTACACGTTATAGGAAAATACGCGTAAATAATACGGTGATGGAATTGACAGAAAAGATATATAAACTAAAAGGCAAACTGCTTCAGTATGCATGGGGGGGATATGAATTTCTTCCGGCCTTTTTAGGCATACCCAATCCTGATCACAAGCCTTTTGCCGAATACTGGATGGGAGCCCACCCTTTGGCACCTTCGGAACTGCTAACACCCAAGGGCCCTGTTTCTTTGTACTCACTGATTCAGAAGGATCCGGACCGTATACTCTCAGAAAAAGTAACTAAACGTTTTGGAGAACTGCCTTTTCTGTTGAAAGTTCAGGATGTGCGGGAAATATTATCTATCCAGGTGCATCCCAGTAAGTCTGAGGCTGAAAAAGGATTCGACAGAGAAGAAGCAGAGGGGATACCTGTTAATGCACCTTACCGCAACTATAAGGATAGGAACCATAAGCCCGAAATGCTGGTGGCATTAAGCGAATTTTGGTTGCTGCATGGGTTCAGGCAAAAAGCAGACATTGAACAGGTTTTGGAAGATGTGCAGGAATTCAGGGTATTCATCCCCTATTTTAAGCGGGAGGGCCTGAAGGCTTTATACCAGTTAGTTATGGAAATGGAACAACTGGAAATCAATGCCCTTCTCACCATCCTGATTAAACGGGAAATACGCAGGAAAAATGATGGTGAACTTACCAAAGCGATGCCCGGCTGGTGGGTGGCCAGGTTATACAAAGGCAGGAAAGAGATTGGCGATATTGACAGGGCGATATTCTCTATCTATTTCTTCAATATTGTAAAAGTTAACCCGGGGGAAGGTGTATTTCAGGGTGCAGGTGTACCACATGCGTACCTGGAAGGACAAACCATTGAATTAATGGCCAACAGCGATAATGTGTTAAGGGCAGGGTTAACGCCAAAACATATTGATGTGCCGGAGCTGATGAAACATACTTTATTCGAAAGCATCGTGCCCAATATTATGTACGGTACCCCCGTGCAAACAGGCGAGAAAATATACTACTGCCCGGTGGCTGATTTTGGGATCGCTAAAATTGAATTATCAGCAACAGTTTCCTATTCAAATAAGGCCAGCTCTTTAGAAATTATCATCGTAACTGATGGTGGGGCTGTGATTAATAACAGCGTGGTTTTGAAAAGAGGAGAAGCGGTGGCCATCCTGCCGGATGAATCCTATACCATAGAGGCTTCAGGCGATGCTACCATGTTCAAAGCCTTTGTGCCGGACCTCGTATAGGCTTATTCACAACATGAGGAAAATTGAATCGGCTGTAATACATTTAACGCCTATTTTTGCGGTTGAAATATGAATCAAATGAAAATCAACAGACCACTGGTAATTTCTCTTGTTTTAATGGTTTTGGTAACTGCTTTGTACCGGATACTTCCTAACCGTCCATGGGGTTTTGCACCTCAGATAGCCATTGGCCTGTTCAGTGGTGCGCTATTTGTACATGATAAGAAATGGGCATTTGCATTGCCGTTATTGTCTATGTTTATTTCTGATCTTTTGTACCAGGTTTTATATATCAACGGGCTTACGATAATTATGGGTTTCTACGACGGACAGTGGGTAAACTACCTGTTGTTTGCCGGCTTGACCTGCTTTGGTTTCCTGATAAAGAAAAGTAAAATCAGCAATATAGCCATTGCAGCATTGGCGGCACCAACTACTTATTTTCTGATCTCCAATTTCCTGGTATGGGTAAGTGACCGTGGGTTTGGATTGAACCGCCCTAAAACCTTTACCGGCTTATTACTTACGTATGGTGACGCATTGCCTTTTTATAAGAACAGCCTGTTGGCAACCGTAGTTTTTTCGGCTGTCTTATTTGGTACTTATTATTTAGCAAAGAACTATTTTAGTAAGAAGCAATTAGCATAACTAACTCCGGTATAAAAAAGTTAAGCCGCAGATACGCAGATCATTAAAATAGAATCTGCGTATCTGCGGCTTATTTTATGCACTTTTAAATGTATGGACACTTATCTATTCAGCCAAAGCCAATTCTGAAAACCAATAGTTCTCATGCTGTAAAGTTCGTAGAGTATCTACAGAGATACTTTTCGAAAATAAAGGGCAGTTGAGTACCAATGTATGGAACTCACCGTTTTCTCCGCATGCATCTATGCCCAGTGCTTCGAGTTCTGCTACTAATTCCGGGTTTATTTTCTTTCCTAAAAATCTTTCCCCCATTATTGTATTGCAACTTACAATAATGGTTTCAATACCATTATTGATCATTTGTATTACCAGCTCTTTCCTGTTTTGCTGCCAGAGAGGTAATAGGGCAATTAGCCCTGAATGGCTACATACTTTTTCTTCCCAGTCGCGGTGGGGTTGCAGGTCTATATCGCCAAAAACTGCATGGGACAGTTGATACTGTTCTTTTAACAAGGTAAGTGCACCGGTAAATTTCATCTCATATTCCTGCCAGCTGCTGCTGATCAGGTGAAGGGGTAAACCGGCTGCTTTTGCCTGTGCTTCTAATATAGCTTCGGGTATGCCATGACTCCGGGATATCTTACCTTCTTCATTTAGTACATTCAGTAAAACCTTTGGGGCATAACATTGTTGAATGGATTGCATCAAAGCAAAGCAACTGTCTTTTCCACCACTCCAGCTGCATAAGGCAGATCCCTGATTCATTGAATGGAAAGTTTTTTGTGGAAATAATTTTAAGTTTTTTAACGCATAGCTATAGGTGACCTGGTTTCTTCCTATGCCTATGTAATTCAAAAAATAACGTTTCAGCTATTTTCTGCTTCATATACCTTATCAATTAATAAATGCTTGCCATCTGCCGCGGAGGTGGCCAATTCATCACAGCGGTTATTCATCGCATTATCTGCATGTCCTTTTACCCAGACAAAACGGACCCTGAAGTTTTTGGCAATGGCATGGTATTGTAACCAGAGGTCTTTATTTTTTTTGCCACCTTTGAAATCGGTCTTTATCCAGTTGTCTAACCATTTTTTTTCAACGGAGTTCACTATATATTGGCTATCGGTGTAAATGGTAACGGGAATATTTTTTTTGGTGAGTGATTGCAACGCAACAATCACGGCCAGCAGCTCCATACGGTTATTGGTAGTGTGACGGTAGCCGGCAGACAGTTCTTTTTTTGTGTCGCCCCAAATCAATACCGCGCCGTAGCCACCCGGGCCGGGATTACCCCTTGCCGCGCCGTCGGTGTAGATAAGCAGATGATGTGGTTGATGCATGGTGGGGTGGTTTTGTGAATGGTGAATGGTGAATGGTGAGTAGGCAGTGGTGCGTATACTATATCCTACACTCACTATTTACTACTGCCTACTCACCATTCACTATCCCCCCTTCACTATAAAAAATATTCTCCTTTCATATACAATACCGCCTTACCCGAAATGGAAACACGGTCGCCACGGGAGCCGCACCATAGATGACCTTTTCTTTTGGAGAGCTGGATAGAAGTCATATCTGTTTTGTTCAGTTCTTTTGCCCAGTAAGGAATCAAGGTAGCATGTGCTGAACCGGTAACCGGGTCTTCGCCAATAACAGAATTGGGTACAAGAAAGCGGCAAACAAAATCCGACGCATTTCCTTTGGCAGTTATGATGATGCCGAGTGTGTCTACTTTATTCAGAAAATTATAATCAGGGATTACATTTTCAATTTCTTCCTGGGAATTGTAAACCAGTAAATAATCCCTGGATTGAAGTACCTGTGCCGGCTGAATATTGAAACCTTTTAATAAGTTATCCGGTGCGTTGCAGGCAAGGGGCATTCTTGCCGGGAAATTCATTTCGAGCAGGTCGCCTTTTTTAAGTACGGTTAGTAAACCGCTTTTGGTATGAAACTGTATCGTATCGGAATCATGTCCTAATTCATTAAAAATAACAAAGGCGGTAGCTAAAGTAGGGTGGCCTGCCAGATCCATTTCCACTTCGGGTGTAAACCATTTTAGGTTGTAACTACTGTCGGCATTCTTAACAAAAAAAGCAGTCTCCGATAAATTATTTTCATTAGCCAGTTTCTGCATCAACTCTGTGGGCATGAATTCCTGTAAAGGGCAACAGGCTGCGGGGTTACCACCGAATACTTTATCGGTAAAAGCATCTACGGTGTATATCAGATAACTCATTTGTTTTATTTTTTTGAAATGACAAAGTAACGGGAATTGAATGATTTGCTGGTTACGATTGAGAATTGTGCGCGAAATGGGTTATCTAACTTGCCATTACTGGTCACCTGATGACAGCTGTTCGGAAAATATTCACGCAAAGACGCTAAGAAAGAAAATAAGACGCCAGGCATATATTCTCGCCATTGTTGGTCGCCCGACCAACAACATTAGATAATTGACAACTTTTTCTACACCTGGAAAACCCCGGTCTTAAACTCTTCTATATGCGGATTCTGATTAGCTGCAGCGATCCCTTCTGCAATTACCTGCCGGGTTTCTATCGGGTCAATAATATTATCAACCCATAATCTGGCGGCAGCATAATAAGGCGAGGTTTGTTTTTCATAGCTGGCTTTAATTCTGTCAAGTAATTCTTTTTCGTTTTCCGGACTTACTTCTTTGCCTTTTGCTTTCATTGTAGCCACCTGTATCTGTAATAAAGTTTTTGCCGCCTGTTCGCCGCCCATCACTGCAATTTTTGCTGAAGGCCATGCATAAATAAAACGTGGATCATAGGCTTTACCACACATGGCATAATTACCCGCACCATAACTGTTGCCTACGATAATGGTGATTTTAGGAACAACAGAATTTGCCACGGCATTAACCAATTTGGCCCCGTCTTTTATAATACCGCTGTGTTCACTTCGACTACCCACCATAAAGCCGGTTACATCCTGAAGGAAAACAAGTGGTATTTTTTTCTGGTTACAGTTCATGATGAAACGGGCAGCTTTATCAGCACTGTCGTTATAGATCACACCGCCGATCTGCATTTCACCTTTTTTATTTTTACTAATCAGGCGCTGGTTGGCTACAATGCCTACAGCCCATCCTTCAATCCTCGCATAACCGCATAAAATAGTTTTGCCATAATCCTGTTTAAACTGGTCGAACTCACTGTTATCAACAATACGTTCAATGATCTCAAGCATATCATAGGGCTTTACATTGCCTTCGTGCATAAAACCATATAATTCATTGGGATCTTTTTTAGGTAGGGTAGTGGGTATCCGGTTAAAGCCAGCAGTAGCAGGTTCGCCCAGTTTGTTCATGATTTTTTTGATATGGTCAAGACATTCATGTTCGGTTTTAAATTTATAATCAGCAATGCCACTGATCTCCGTATGCGTTACGGCACCACCTAAGGTTTCGTTGTCAATGTCTTCACCCACCGCAGCTTTTACAAGATAGGATCCCGCTAAAAAAATACTGCCATTACCTTCAACCATCAATGTCTCATCACTCATAATGGGCAGGTAGGCACCCCCAGCCACACAGGCACCCATAACTGCGGCTATCTGTGTAATGCCCATGGCACTCATCCTGGCATTGTTGCGGAAGATGCGGCCAAAATGTTCTTTATCAGGAAAAATTTCATCCTGCATAGGTAAAAAAACACCCGCACTGTCTACCAGGTAAATAATGGGCAACCTGTTTTCCATCGAGATTTCCTGAAGGCGTAAATTTTTCTTTCCGGTAATAGGAAACCATGCCCCGGCTTTTACTGTTTGATCATTGGCTACCACGATACATTGTCTGCCACTTACATACCCTAATCCAGCTACGGTTCCGCCGCATGGGCAACCACCTTGTTCTTCATACATTTCAAAACCGGCAAAGGCACCGATCTCAGTAAAAAACTTGTCTTTATCACACAAATAGTCAATCCGTTCACGGGCGGTGAGTTTATTACGCTCCCTTTGTTTTTCAATGGCTTTTTTGCCACCACCCAATTTGATCTTTTCAAAATGTTGTTTGGTCTGGCTTACGGCCATTTTCATCCAATCTTCATTACGGTTAAATGCCTGGCTCATATACGAACAATTGTTAGTATGACAAATGTAGTTTATGTTATGTTGAATGTTGGATTTTAAATGTTGAATTAAGGGTAATCTGGTAACAAGTTCATTCAAAATTTAAAATTCAACATTTAAAATATTTATATTTAGCGAATGTCATACGATTACATCATTATCGGTGCTGGTTCTGCGGGTTGTGTACTTGCAAACCGGTTAACTGAAGATACCGAATGTAAAGTTTTGTTGCTGGAAGCCGGTTCTCCCGATAAAAAAATGGAGATACATATACCCGGTGCTTATACCAAACTTAACCGCAGCGTAGTTGACTGGGCTTTCTGGACAGAACCACAGGCGAATATTGATAATCGCAGGCTATTCATACCACGTGGCAAAACACTGGGGGGTAGTAGTTCTACCAATGCCATGGCTTATGTGCGGGGTAACAAAGAAGATTATAATGAATGGACAGCAATGGGTAATAAAGGGTGGAGTTACGAAGAGTTGTTACCCTATTTCAAAAAATCGGAAAACAATGAGCAGTTTGGAGAACCTTTTCATGGAGAAGGGGGGCCGTTGAATATTACCCTGTCAAAACAACCTGGATTACTTGCATCCATCTTTATTGATGCCTGTGAAGAATCCGGGATTCCCAGAAACAATGATTATAATGGTGAAGAACAGCTGGGTGCAAGTATGCTGCAATTCACCATCAAAAAAAATAAGCGACATAGTACCGCTTCGGCTTTTTTAAAACCTGCTATGCGCCGTTCTAATCTTACCGTAAGAACAAATACGCAGGTAAAGAGAATTTTGATCGAACATGGAAAAGCGGTGGGTGTAGAAGTAATGACAGCCCACTCCAGTTCTGAGCGCATCAATTGTACAAAAGAAGTGATCCTGTCTGCCGGCACCATTCAATCGCCGCATATTTTAATGCTATCGGGTATTGGCGATACAACAGAATTAAGCAAGCAGGGAATTGATATTATCCTGTCTTTGCCCGGGGTAGGTAAGAACCTGCAGGACCATGTATGGACGGGGGTAAGCAGTTTATCGACTATACCAACAGCCAACTCATTACTCAAGCCTTCGAATATGTTTAAGGCATTAATGCAGCACCTGTTCCTTAAAACCGGGCCACTGGGCAATAGCCCGATCGAGGCAAATGCATTTCTCAAATCAAATCCTTCATTATTGAGGCCCGATATCCAGTTTCATTTTGTGCCATTTGGCATTACAGACGATTACTCAATGGATATTTATGATATGGATACGTTTACCCGGGAAGATGGGTTTGGCATTATGGCCATACTGATCAGGCCTGAAAGCAGGGGGTATATAGGGCTGAAAAGTGCTAAACCCACTGATGCGCCTGTGATACAGCCCAATCTTCTGTCGACCCCCAAAGACCGGGAAGTATTGCTCACTGCGCTAAGAAAATCTATGGAGGTGATGAATGCAAAATCGCTTGCCGGTTATTCTGTTAACGGCATCCATTTTCCTAAAGAGCCCTTTACCGATGAGGCCCTGCTGGCACATATCCGAAAAACTGCCGAAACCTTATACCATCCTGTAGGCACCTGTAAAATGGGAAAAGACAGTATGGCCGTGGTGGATGATACGCTGAAAGTGCATGGTATTAAAGGTTTGCGCATAATAGATGCCTCGGTTATGCCATCTATTGTTTCTGGTAATACCAATGCCGCTACCATCATGATTGGTGAGAAAGGGGCAGATATGATTAAGAATGGGCATTGATGAGGCTTTAATACCTTCTCATTTCTTCAAATGTGTTTAAATTACACATTGTTTTATTACTTTTGCAAATACAAAAAAACTTCGACTTGGCTTCTCAAAAATTAAACCTTACAGAATCTCCTGCTGTGGACGTAAAAGCGATTACCTCTCCTAAAAAAAAGGCAGCGATATATACTACTGTAGAAAAAACGTTGGCCCTCGTAAAAAACGGTCATTTAATAGAAAAAAAACAGGCTGATGACGAACCTGCTTCTCCGGGTGTTATAGTGGCCGTAAAAAAAGTAAACGGCAAACCAGCCATTTTAAAAAAGACCGTAACCAAAAAAGTAATCGCGGGAAAATTACCTGCATCAGCCGTAGCAAAAAAAGAAATAAAGCCTGCGACCAAAAAAGTCACGGTAAAAAAAGTAGTTGGGAAGAAAAAAACAATGGCAGGCAGCCATGTTAAAAAACTCATTTTTCAAATTAAGTTTCATACGAATTACGGGCAGGACTTGTTTATTACCGGCGATCATCCATTATTGGGTAATAACCAAATAGAAAACGCAATACCGCTTCAATATTTTAATGAGGAGTATTGGTATACTGTTATTGATCTGAAAGATACAGATGTGGTGGATGGTAATATCACCTATCACTATATTCTTAAAAATGCTGACGGTACACTGAACTTTGATTGGGGCTATGATAAAAAAATCAATCTTTCCAAATGCAATGCCGAAGAATTAATTTGTACAGATGCCTGGAATTATGCAGGTTATTTTGAAAATACATTTTACACAGAACCCTTTACCGGTGTTTTGTTAAAAGTGAATCATACATCAGTAAAAACCCGATCACCTAAACAGGTTACACATACACTAAAAGTGAAAACCCCTTTATTAGCCAAAGGGCAAACCTTATGCATTTTGGGAAGTTGCCATTCGCTGGGTAACTGGGATATAGTGAAGCCTGTTTTAATGAGCAGGGCAGCGGGAGAGGATTTTTATACAGTTTCAGTAAATCTGTCAAAAGAATCTTTTCCCATTGCCTATAAATATGGGGTGTATGATGTAGCGAATAAACAGTTCGTGCGTTATGAAGATGGGAATAACCGTGTGCTGCATGATGCAGGAAAACAAAACCGGGAGGCAATATTAAATGATGGCTTTGCCGTACTTCCCAACGATACCTGGAAGGGGGCGGGGATGGCAATACCTGTATTCAGCCTGCGTAGTGAAAAAAGTTTTGGTATAGGAGAGTTTACCGATTTGATATTGGCAGTTGATTGGGCTAAAAAAGTAGGACTGAAAATGATTCAGGTTCTACCCATTAATGATACCACAGCTACGCATACATGGATGGATTCCTATCCGTATGCAGCCATCTCTGCCTTTGCCTTACACCCGGTTTATCTGAATTTAGAAAAAATTACTCCGGCAGCTACATGCAAACGATTGCAAAAATTAGAACAGGAAAGGTTACGGTTGAATGCTCTGACTGTGGTGGATTATGTTGCAGTGGCAAAGATCAAATCCGACTATGCAGCAGCCGTATATAAAGAGTTCAAAGGGGCTGTTTTTACAACAAAAGAATACAAAGAATATTTTGATTTGAATAAACACTGGCTGGTTCCCTATGCTGCCTTCTGTTACCTGCGTGATCAATATGGAACGGTAGATTTTAGTAAATGGCCCGCTTACCGTGATTATAAAGCTGCAGATATTGCCAAATTAACGGCTATCGGTTCTGCAGCATTTGTTGATATTGCATTGCATTATTTTATTCAATACCACCTGCATCTTCAACTGAAAGAAGCTACAGCCTATGCGCATGCAAATGGTATTATTGTAAAAGGCGACATTGCCATTGGCGTGTACAGGCATGGTGCCGATGCATGGCAAACACCTGAATTGTATCACCTGGATTTTCAGGCTGGCGCACCACCCGATGATTTTGCAGTAAAAGGCCAGAACTGGGGTTTCCCTACCTATAACTGGCAGCGGATGCGCGAAGATGGCTTTGCCTGGTGGAAGCAACGTTTTGAGCAGATGAGTTATTATTTCGATGCATTCCGCATAGATCATATTCTTGGTTTCTTTCGCATCTGGAGCATTCCCATGGATGCCGTGGAAGGTATAATGGGGCATTTTGTTCCGGCCATCCCGGTGCATATCAATGAATTTAACAGTAATGGAATTTGGTTCGACTATAGCCGTTATACAAAACCTTTCATTACCGAAAA